>CAYLSS010000251.1:0-6340 GCA_964385765.1 uncultured Solibacteraceae bacterium | reverse complement strand
TCGGCCCATGGTGGATCACGTCCCTGGCGAACAACCACCGTGGGATGGTACCAGACGGCCCGACTCCGGTCAGTCGCCCCTCGGTTTCAGGCTGTCGCCGTAGCTGGCCGGCCGCCGCGTCATCCGGCACGACTCCGATGAAGAGCTGATCTACAACAAGCCAGACCTGCACAACCCCTGGTTCGTGGTTCGGTAGAGTCGCCCGCCGTCGATTGGAGAAACCAGCGTGGCAGCCTCGTGGAAAAACGAGACCGGAAGTTCATTTGGTTCTATGGTTTTCGCCGCCTGGAAGACCAGTAGTTACCGCCGCGGCTCAACTTTCCACGTCATTTTGAGGCCGCGCGGAACTGCCCGCCCCTCGGCCTTCCAATGGACTACGCCCTGCCCGCGGCGCTTTTCGTCCACCAGGATCTCCATGAAAGCGTCTCGTTTTCTGTCAAACGTCGGGTCGAACCGCTTGGCGGGCTTGAACAGCGCCGAAGAGCCTCTTGCCTTCTCCATGGTCGCCGTGAAGTGGGCGCGCTGCCGCCCGAATTCGAGGGTGTCGAATTCAAGCCCGATGATGTAGTGCGCAACCGGGAGCTCGAACCGCTCCAGATGTACCACCCGTCCATGGACCCGGGCGCCGCGCGGCACGATGACGCCGCCGCTGGCTTCAATCTCCCTCGTCACGATGGCCTGGATCGGCTCGCCGATCCCTGTGTTCTCGGGGTCGATGGCGGAATCGAGCACGAGTTCGAGTGTCGTTCGTGGCGCCAACTCGATCACGCCGGCCCCCGACCCTGCCCGTTCCCGGTTCGAGGGCGTCCCCGGAGCTCTGTTGAAGGAAATGCTCGACTCACCAACGTATTGCCGGCATGAAGTGAAGCTCATGCGGTTCCGGCTGGTGTTGCCTTCGACCGCAGTGATGCGTAGTTCCGCAGCCTTCGGAAGCAGAAAGTCGGATCTGCCGATCGAGACCCGTTCATAGTCCAGGAGGCTCCGCGCCTCATATACCCCCAGCTCAGGCGGGGCATGTTCCACCACCACCAGCAGCCTTACGAGGTCGTGGTTCCCGGCGTCCGCCCAGAAGGAGCCGCGAAACGGCACCTTCGCTTCGAAGGGCGAGACACGCAGGATGTACGTGCTTCGCTCGAGCGGGACGGCGAAATCGAAGCGGAGCAGCCGGCGTCCCTCGAGCCACTCCTCTCCGAGATAGGTGATATCGGGTCCCGAAGCGAGGAAGACGTTGCGCAGGTGCAGGGCGAAATCGCCGCTCCCGATGGTGCCGTGCTGAACAAGGTTGGCGACGTGCTCCTCCTCAAACCGGGCGGAATGAGGCCACGCGAACATCTCACGGTCGCCGATCAGGGCCACTTCGAGCTGGATCACATCGACCATCTCGAAGCCCGCGCCGGGCGACTGCTGTGTCGCGCGTTCCACGGTCTGGAGGCAGATGTAGTCCGGCAAACGTTCGAGATTCTCCCGGATCTTAACCTTGATCGAGGCAAGCAAGGCGTCCGGGCCTTGCGCGTTCGCGATACCACTTCCGGCCCAGAGCAGGACCACCGCGACAAAACGCATACGGCATTATAGATCCGAATCCGCCAAATGTGTACCAAATCTTCTTGCTTTGTCGCATCCGCCATTGCCCCAAGGAGCGACTGGCCGAGCCCATCCGGAATGGCGCGGGTATGGTCCTGGTACCGGTTTGATTGCGCCGCCACCCTAGGCGTGCTATTTTTCTGGAAGGGCATTCCCGCGTGTGTCCAGCCGCATTCCCATGAAATACAAGTACGTTTTTGCCATCTACTGCTGTCTTGCGCTGACTGTGTCCCAAGCACAGTCCCAGGGGAACCTGAGCCGGATACCGACCTTCGCGGTCGGCCAGCCGGCCGAAGTCCGGGCATTCGAAGGTCCGCGGAACTGCGACGCCACCAGTGGCAACCTGGGGTCCTGCCGGCCGAACCTCATTGCCGGCTTCGAGCTCAATAACCCTCAGGGAGTGGCCATCGACCAGTCCTCTGGCGCGGTCTACGTCGCGGACACGCTTAACAATCGGGTCCTCGGCTGGCGCAGCATCGCGTCGTTGTCGTCCGGCGCCAGGGCCGATGTCGTGATCGGGCAGGTTGATCTGCTCTCGGCGAACGCCGGCGGCCCCGGCAGCGCCCAGCAAGCTCTCCGGCAAAGCGGCCTGCGGCGGCCCACCGCCGTAGCGGTGGATGCGTCCGGTAATCTTTTCGTGGCCGACGCCGGCAACAACCGTATCCTACGCTACCGGCAGCCCTTTTCTCAGCCGGAGGGGCTGAAGCTCGCCAGCCAGGTGATCGGGCAGCCGAGCTTGGGAACTAATGGCGCCAATGCCGGCGGTCTCTCGGCCGCCTCTCTCGATACGACTGACTCCGGCGTGGTCTTCCGGACCGCGCTGGCCTTTGACGCCCAAGGCAACCTCTGGTTACCGACGCCGACAATCATCGCGTGTTGCGCTATCCGGCCTCCGCGATCGCCGACGGCGCACCCGACGGCCCCGCCGCCAACCTGGTTCTCGGACAGTCCGATTTCCAGTCGAATGCCCGGCTCGGCCGCAATCAGAACAATCGACTGGTCCGCAACAGAATGTCTGAACCGGGTTCGGTCGCATTAGACGCCTCGGGCCGGCTGTTCGTAGCTGACGAGTTGAATCGTGTGCTCGTGTTCGAGCCCCCCTTCTTCAACGGGATGGACGCAAGCCGGATTATAGGACTCGTGGTGGTGCCTCAGGGCCAGCAGGCGCCGCCGCCGATCAACGAACGCACTGTGGGACTGCTGGTAAATAACCAATGGCTGCCGCCCGAGGGTGTGTTCTGCATCGGGGATGTTCCCTTCGTCGTCGACACTCCGGCTCACCGCATCCTGAGATATCCGCCGTTCGATGAATGGGCTCCGGAAGATCCGAATATCGCCCTCTCTCCGGCGGCCGTGGCCGTGATCGGCCAGGACGCATTGCGGTCGGACACCGTGATCGTTCACCGCGGTAAGGCGGAACCGAGCGCCCACTCGCTGCTCAGTCCGGTCGGTGCCACGGTGGGACCGGACAATTCGGTATTGGTTGCGGATTCGGGGAACAATCGGGCACTGATTTTCCCGGACCTTTCAACCGGGCCTGTCTCCGCGGCGGGTCCCCCGTACGCCGCCCACACTGTGCTCGGCCAGCCCGACTTCGCCAATCGTAGCCCGAACCTGATCGAGGGACGGGAGTTCTTCTTCAATGGGTCCCTGGCAGCCGCGGATGTCGTCATTGACTGGAACTCCGACCCGCCACATATGTACGTGGCCGACACAAACAACAACCGAATCCTGGGGTTCGCCGACGCGCGGCGAGTTCGCAATGGCTCCTTCGCTGACCTGGTCATCGGGCAGCCGGGGTTTTTCCGTGCAATTCCAAACTCTCCGAACGGAACTCGCAGTGATCGCGGGCTGGCGCTGCCGGTCGGAGTGGAGGTGGACCCGCAGGGCAACCTCTACGTGGCCGACTGGGGAAATTCCCGCGTGCTGCGCTTCCCCAGACCCTTTGACCAGCCCTCTGGCGTGCAGACGGCCGACCTTGTTCTGGGCCAGGAGGATTTCAGCTCCCGCAATACCGACGCGACAGCCCGAACATTAGCCGGCCCATGGGGAATCCGGTGGACGGTGGAAGGCACCATCCTCGTCTCCGACAGCGTGCACAACCGTGTCCTCCAGTATCAACCGCCGTTCCAGAATGGCATGGATGCATCGCGCGTCTTCGGACAGCCGGACTTCTTCACCACTACCTCCGGCAGCGCGCTGAATCGCTTCAATAGCCCGCGAGGCATCGGCTCCGATACGAGCGACCGCCTCTACGTCGCCGATGCCGGCAACAACCGCGTGCTCGTCTTCGGCGATATCCGACAGGCGCCCAATGATCCGACAGCGGCCCTCGTGCTTGGCGGTCTGCGCTCGCCGCTGGATGTCTACGTCAGCGCCGCCACTGGCAAGGCTTGGGTCGCCAATACCGGCGACAACAACAACCAGGTTCTGCGATTCCCGCAGTTTGACTCGCTGCTGATCGGCGGGACGAATCCCGAATTCTCCATGACCGTCCCGGGACCGCTGGCACTCACCGAAGATCCGGCCCAGAACCTCTACATCGCCGATGTCGTCAATCGTGTGTCCGGCCACTTCCCGCTCCATGCTCCCACCAACGGCGCCAATTTCCTGAGCCGCGTCGCGCCGGGGCAGATCACCTCCGTCTTCTTCGCCGAGGACTCGAGCATTCCGCTGACGGCCGCGGACTCCGTGCCGCTGCCCACCGAACTCGCCGATGTTTCAGTTCTGGTCGACGGTGTCGCCGCGCCGCTGTACTTTGTCTCCCCTACCCAGATCAACTTCCAGATGCCGAACAATGCTCCCGAGAGTGGTTTGGCGGAGATCACGATCATTCGCGTCTCGACGCAGCAGATCATTGCGCACTCTGTGGTGCAAATGCTGCCGTCCTCACCGGGACTCTTCACCAGACCGCCCACCGGCACCGGTCAGATTGCCGCGCTCAACCAGGACAATTCCATCAACTCCGTCGAAAACCCCGCCAAGGTCGAGGAAGTGATTCAGATCTTCGCGACAGGCGCAGGCCAGGTCCCCGGGGCGCCGCCTGACGGCGTGCCCACCGAAGGCCTGGTCCCGACACCCGTCGCGCCGCGGGTCTTTGTCGGCGCCCGCGAAGCCGAAGTCCAGTTCTCCGGTCTGGCTCCCACGCTGGTGGGCGTATGGCAGATCAACGCCGTCATCCCCGAGCCAACAGCGGCCGGCGAAGCGCGCGTCGTCGTCCTCATGCGCGACCAGTCCAGCGTGGACCCCAACAACCCGGACGCCATCTTCACGACCATCGCTGTCCGCCGCCCGTAGCGGAGCCGGCATGGAGATACCACGATCGGGCGCTCTAATTTCTAATCCCGCCGGAATTCGATGAAGTACTGATAGGGAAGGAAATCGTAGCTCGCGGATTTCTTGAACCCCGCTGCGGTCAGTTCGTCGATGACCTCCTGGCCGGTCAGCTTCATCGACGGCGGCGGGCCCACGGGGAGTTCCTTCTTGTGGAAGTCGACGATCACGATACGGCCACCGGCCTTCAGCGCGATGCGGAGCTTCTGGTAGTAAGCGTCTCGATGGTGGATGTGGTGCAGGACGTTGCAAATGAAGATCGTGTCCACCGCATTGGGCGGCAGTTTCGGGTCATCCGGGGTAGCCAGGATGGTCTCGACGTTGTCCGGCGCTAAGGCAGCAGCTTTTTCGAGAAGCTCGGCTTCGATGTCGACCGCATAAACCCTGGCGGCCTGCCTGGCGATCCGGCGGGTGAAATAACCGGTACCGGCGCCGATGTCGGCGACTACCTCGTCGGAGCGGAGCGCGAGTGCCTCCACAACCCTGTCCGGCATCTGCCAGGCTCGCCGGCCGGCGGCTTCGAGATGATCCGCGTATTCGGTGGCCGACCGGGGCGGATGATGCTCCTGGTGCGACGTTTGCGCGAACCCAGACGCCGCGAGCATCACAAGAACAGTCAATCTCATGCGAATTCGCTCCTTTTCCTGCTGAACGTGAAGTAGATGATCAGGCCCGCCGCCATCCATATGCCGAACCGCAGCCAGGTTTGAAGCGGCAGGCTCAGCATCAGAACAAGACAGCACAGGATCGCCATGGCCGGCAGCCACGGTACCAGCGGCATTCGAAACCCGCGCGGCCGATCAGGCTGTGTCCGGCGAAGTACGATCACGCCGGCCGACACCACGATGAAGGCGAAGAGTGTTCCGATGTTCGACAGGTCGGCGAAGGTTCCTATGTCCCAGATGCCGGCCGGGATACCCACGGCGATCCCCGCCACCCAGGTGCTCACATGCGGCGTCCGGTAGCGCGGATGCACACGCGAGAAGACCTTCGGCAGGAGCCGGTCCCTCGACATCGCGAACCAAACGCGCGCCTGGCCGTACTG
Source organism: uncultured Solibacteraceae bacterium (assembly GCA_964385765.1). Classification (GTDB taxonomy): domain Bacteria; phylum Acidobacteriota; class Terriglobia; order Bryobacterales; family Bryobacteraceae; genus CAWELS01. The sequence continues at coordinate 378 of CAYLSS010000251.1, read as the reverse complement.
GTAAACCATCAATGATGAGATCATCCCGATCACGGCCCCGATGCTCACCCACCGGCGGATCTCGTCATAGCCGATCCTCCGCAGCGCGTCGGCCACCGGCGCCGCGCTGTTGAGCGTTTCCCAGTTCGCGATCCCTGTCAGGACAAGCGCAACCGATGTGTAGAGGACGGCGCAGATTACCAGGGTCGCGATGATTCCGATCGGAAGATCCCGCTGCGGCTTGCGGCACTCCTCAGCCGCCGTGGAGACCGAGTCAAACCCGATGTAAGTGAAAAACACGATGGCGCCGCCCGTGAGCACTCCCTGGATCCCGTTCGGCATGAACGGCCGCCAATTGGTCGGATCCACCGCTCGCGACGCTCCGAAAATAAACAGCAG
>CAYLSS010000250.1:0-6369 GCA_964385765.1 uncultured Solibacteraceae bacterium | reverse complement strand
GGTGACGATCGGCGGCCTGCCCGCCGGGGCTTACGTGAAAGAGATTCGCGTGGGCGATCGGGTTCTGCCGGAGGCGATCCTCGACGTCAGCGAGAGCGGGGTCCCGAACCTCGTCGTCGAGATCAGCCTGTCGGGTGCATCGGTGAATGGCCGGGTCCTCGACCGGGAAAGCCTGGGCCTGGCGAAAGCAACAGTCGTGCTGGTACCGGAGGAACTTCACCGGCCGGAACTGTCCAAGCGGGTCACCGCCGACGAATCTGGCATCTACTCGATTGACGGCATCGCACCGGGCAACTACAAGCTCTACGCTTTCGACACGATGGAGCGAGGCGCCGAGTTGGATCCGGAGTATATGCGCCGCTTCGCCAGGAATGCGGTGAAGGTCGAACTGGAGGAAGGGGATACCCGGACGGAAGACCTGGAAGCAGGCTACCCGAGCGGAAGCTGACCGGAGCAGTTGGTGGCGTTTCCAAATGTGGCAAGCTTGAGTTGTTTGCCATGTTCCATCGAATCCTCTTCCTTACGATTTTCTTAGCTCTCACGCTGATTGCCCAGGAGCATCCTCTAGCCTTGACGGGCGCCAGGATCATACCCATTGCCGGACCGGAAATCGCCGGCGGCGTGCTCGTTGTGCAGGGCGGCAAGGTACAGTCCGTCGGACCTGCCGGGTCGGTGGCCATCCCCGCCAACGCCGACCGGATCGACGCCTCCGGCAAGGTGATGATGCCTGGAATTGTCGACAGCCACAGTCACATCGGGGGCGTCGACGGGGGTGATCGCAGCTCTCCCATTCAACCGGATGTTCGGATCCTGGACTCGTTCAATGCGCGCGATGCCCGCGTCCACAAGGCGAGCGCCGGCGGCATCACGACCGTACAGGTAGTGCCAGGTTCGGGTCACCTGCTCAGCGGCCACACTCTTTATCTCAAGCTACGGCGCGGCGATACGATTGATGATCTGCTGCTGTACAACGACGACGGGACGATCGCCGGCGGCATCAAGATGGCGAATGGAACCAACTCGCGGCGGGATCCGCCGTTTCCCGGCACACGGGCCAAGTCCGCCGCGCTCGTCCGCGCTCAATTCATCAAGGCACAGGAGTACCAGCGCAAAATCGAGGCCGCCGGCGACGATCCCGAAAAGCGTCCGGCGCGCGACCTCGGGCTGGAGATGCTCGCCGAAGCGCTCGCGGGCAAGCGAATCATCCACCACCACACGCACCGCCATGACGACATCGTGACGGTGCTGCGCCTGCAGCGCGAGTTCGATTTCAAGGTGGTACTGCACCATGTCAGCGATGCCTGGGCCGTGGCCGAGGAGATTGCGGAGGCGGGCGTTGGCTCGTCAATCATCGTTCTCGACAGCCCCGGAGGGAAGATCGAAGCGATGAATATCACCTTTGCGAACGGCGCGGCGCTTGAGAAGGCGGGCGCGCTGGTCGGCTTTCACAGCGATGACGGCGTTACCGATTCGCGGCTTCTCTTCCGGTCGGCCGGCCTGGCGGTCCGGGCGGGCATGTCCCGAAAAGCGGCGATCGAAGCGCTTACCATCAGCAACGCCAGACTGCTCGAGCTGGAGGACCGCGTCGGATCACTCGAGCCCGGCAAGGATGCCGATTTCATTCTCCTTTCGGGCGATCCACTGAGCATCTACACGCATGTGCTTGAGACCTGGGTGGAAGGGAGAAAGGTGTTTGACCGGTCGGATCCAAAGGACAGGCTGTATGCGGTCGGCGGCTACGGAGCCAGCCACGATCAGGGCGACACGATTATAGCCGAAGGAGAGTGGCAATGAGGCGATTTCCCGCGAGTGCTCTGCAGGCAGCAGCGATCGGGCTGTGCCTGACCGTGCCACTGTTTTCCCAACTGGCGGTCCGAGGGGAGACGGTTTACACGATGGCCGGCGACCCAATCAGCGATGGCGTGGTGCTTGTACGCGACGGAAAGATCGAACGCCTGGGCCCGGCGGCCGAGGTCTCGGCGCCGTCCGGCTACCGGACGCTGGAAGCCTCGGTGGTGACGCCCGGACTCATCGATGCGCGCAGCGTGGTTGGTCTTGCCGGGTATCTCAACCAGGACCACGACCAGGATCAGCTCGAGCGCTCCGGAGCCATTCAGCCCGAGCTCCGGGCCATCGACGCCTACAATCCCCGGGAGAAGCTCATCGAGTGGGTGCGCAACTTCGGCATCACCACCATTCACACCGGACATGCGCCGCTTGGCCTCATTTCCGGCCAGACAATGATCGTCAAGACGGCGGGCCGGAGCGTGGGAGAGGACACGATCGTGGAGACGGCGATGATCGCCGGTTCGCTGGGCGTCGCCGCGCGCGCTTCGAACGGCAAGTCGCCGGGGTCGCGCTCGAAGGCGGTCGCCATGCTGCGGGCCGAGTTGATCAAGACGCAGGAATACCTGGACAAGCGCGCCAAGGCCGAGAGCGGGAAGGAACCGGAGCGCAATCTGCGTCTCGATGCGTTCGGGCGGGTGCTCCGGAAGGAGATCCCCCTGCTGATCACGGTGGACCGCGTGCAGGACATCCTCACGGCGATCCGCGTGGCCCGGGAGTTCGACATCCCGATCGTGCTCGACAGCGCTGCCGAGGCCTATCTCGAACTGGACCGGATCAAGGAGTCCGGCTACCCGGTGCTGCTGCATCCGACAATGCTACGGGCCTCGGGCAGGACTGAGAACCTTAGCTTCGAGACCGCTTCCAAACTGCGTGAGGCGGGCATTCCGTTCGCCCTCCAGTCGAGCTACGAAAGCTACGTGCCGAAGACGCGGGTAGTGCTCTTCGAAGCGGGAATGGCGGCCGCCAACGGCCTGAGCTTCGCCGATGCACTGGCGAGCATCACCATCGATGCGGCCAGAATCCTGGGCGTCGCGGATCGGATCGGCAGTATCGAGCCGGGCAAGGACGCCGATCTCGCGCTATTCGACGGTGATCCGTTCGAGTTGACCACTCACTGCAGCGCGGTGGTGATTGATGGAGAGGTGGTCAAGGACGAATTGCATTAGATTAGGCGGGGTTGCTATTTGACAAGAGCGTCCGCCGGCTTTCTTGACGGCTCGAAATCGAAGACCTTTCCAGCGGCGTAGACTGTAACCTGGATCTCGTCGGGATCCTGTTCGAGCGCACGGTAGAATAGCGCGCCGTCAGTGGACTCACCGGGGCGGAGCTCTGTTTCGACGAACGCGATGGCCGAGGCGGCGGCGGCGGCTTTGAGGCGCTTTGATGACACGACGGCCAACGCCGACTGACGCCGCTTTTCATAGGCGTTCGTCAGGCGGCGCTTTCCGAATCCGTAGAGTCCCAGCTCATAGGCGGTCACCATCTTAATTACGTCGTCTCCCGAAGCGCCCCGAATGAATTCCTTGATGACGCTGACCGGGGGCGTACCCCGCACCTGTGCGCCGCCGGAAAGCTCGATGACGAAGTCCTGGGGACGGATGGTCACAGTCTCGGAGGATCCATTGGACACGGCCACCTGCAGGATGCTGTAGTCGCGGATAGTGGCCGGCAGATGTGCGAACATGATCGTGACGCCTCCGTTGGTCAGGGTCTGGTACTTCAGTCCGCCGGACTCGAACTCGATCACCTGCGCGCCCGCTCCCTGCGCCAGCATGGCGAGGGCTGCGAACACCAGGGGCTGAACAAAAAACCGCATCATCCACCTACATCATAGATGACGTGCAGGAAGGCGCGACGTGGGGACGGAAGCGCGGATTCACCGCATGGGCTGGTTTTCAGGGACAATTTGGAGGCGATGTCAGAGCTCACCGCTGGCGAGCTTCTCAGTGACGCGGGCAAGTTCCTTGCGGAGCAAATGATTCTTAGGGTAGCGGACGGAGAGCTCCGCCAGGAGGTCGCGAGCGCGCTCAGGCTGATCTTCGCGAAGGCAGATGATCGACAAGAGGATTTTGGCGAAGGGACCGAGATACTGTCCCTTTTCGGCCACCAGTTCCAGGCTGGTGAAGGCCTGCTCTTTCTTTCCCTTGATCCCGTCGATCCTGACAAACCACTTGACGAAGAAGGGCAAGCTGCCGATGAGGTACTCGTTTACGCCCGTCGTGAGATGCGCATCGTGAAAGTTGGGCTCGATGGCCAGGAGACGGACAGCATGCCTGTTGGACTCCCTGGCGTTTTTCAGGCTGCTCAAGCCCTTCTTCTCCACCAGCGCCTTGTAGTCGGTCACGATGCCTTCCTTGAGACAAAGTGCGAAGAGCGCCTTCGTGTCTTCCGGATCGCGCTCCAGCCGTGCGAGCGCCAGGGCCTCGGTTCGTTCGAGCGCCGCGTAGAGGCGGGCTCGGACGTCGGGGTCGGGCTCCAGCTTCTTCTTCTTGTCGAAGATATTGTCATCATCCTCGAAGAACTTCGCTTCGAGGATTGCCAGCCGATCAAGTTCGTAGAAAAGGTAAGCTGCCGCGCGAATGCCGGGGCCGATCGGATCGCCCGGTTTTTCCTCGATATGCTTATCCAGTGTCCGGTGAGCCTCAATGAAATCGAAGTTGTACAGGTGATCGAGCGTCTCTTTGATGCAGCTATGGACCTCTACATCAGCAGCCTGGGCCGGGACGATCCCAAAAGCCAGGGGGAGCAAAGTCAAGCAGATCTGGAGTCTCATCAGTTTCCACAAGCGCTTCAACGAACAACCCTGGCTATTGTAGCAACCATTTCCACCGTCGGGGGAGGAAACAGCACCAGGGAAAGTTTCGGCGAAACTGCTGTTTACCAATTGATGGTCAGGGTTGGAACTTCGTTTCAGCGGAAGAGCCGATCGAAGAACTCGCGCGTCCGTGTCTGGATCTGCGCCAGCTCGGCATCGAGAGGCTGATCGTGAAGATGATGCGGCGTCCAGTGGCTGACGATTCGGTGGACTGCTTCGAGCTTATAATTCGTCCGCGGCAGGCGGCCGCCCGAGTGGCCGGAGTAGATGCGGAGCGCGTGGTCCACAGCGCGATAGAAGGTGGCGGCGTCGCGAAGGAAGTCGGCATCGGAGCGGTCCAGGTGTCCCATGCGCTCGATGATTTCGATCCGCTGCGGGGTGTTCAACACCTTGAAAAACATGCCCGCCGATTTGAGGCGCAGGTACATCAGGCAGAAGTCAATGTCGTAGTAGCCGCCCCGGCCGGCCTTCAATGGGTTGGACGGACCTTGTTCCTTTTCAAGGCGCATTCTCATGTCCCAGAGCCACTTTTTGGATCGGGCTGTCTGGCCGTAGCGCCGCCAGTCAATGTCCTGGAGTTCCTCAAGGAAATTGGTGCCCCGTTCGATGTCTCCGGCCACGGTTCGGGACTTCATGTAGGCGATGCCCTCCCACGCCTGGGCGGCGCCGGAGAAATATTCGCGGAAGCTTTGCTGGGTCTGGACCAGCATGCCGGCGCTGCCGTTGGGTCGAAGCCGTGTGTCCACGGCGAAGATGGTGCCTTCGCCGGTGTAGGAGGTAAGCTGTCGGATGAGGCGTTCGGCCACCCGCGTCCAGAAGGTGATCTCGGCGCTGTCCTCGTCGGGAAGGATGAACACGAGGTCGGCGTCGGAGGCGATGTCAAACTCCATCATCCCGAGGCGGCCGAGCGCGACAACCATCATCTGGTTGTGCGGCCGGTAGCCGGGCTTCGACGGGCTGGCGGAGGCGAGCGCATGTTCGACCGCCATCCGGTATGAGGCGGAGATGGCCGCATTAGCGAGCTCGGAGGTGAGCGTAAGAGTCTCGAAGATGGGACGGTGGAGGCAGATGCTCTCGCTCTGCACGCGCAGCATTTCACGCTGGTACAGCTTGCGCAGTGCATCAGCGTCGGCGACCTTGGTGATCCGGGCAAGCTGCGGATGCTCGCCCGGCGACTGGCGCATTCGCCGCAGCTCTTCGATCAGTTCGGGTTTGCGCGCCAGTTGCTCGCCAAAGTAAGAGCTCTCCTCGAACAGATCGAAGAGGTAGCTCACCAGCACGTGATCAGAGTCCAGCCAGTGAAGCCATTCCCGTTTCTCCATGGCTTGTTCGAGGAAGTGCTCGAAGGCCTTGGCGCCGCGCCGCAAACGGCTCCGCGACAGAGCCGCGGCCAGTTCAGGAGCTCGCTGATCGAGAATGCGCACGAGGTTCGAGATGGCGGGTTCGAGCATCTCGGAGGTCTCCTCGCTTTCCACCGGAGAGTTCTGAATCGGGGTTTCCGCACGGGGCTCGTAGTAGATCGGCTGCTGGGAATGGATGACCCGCTCGTAGAGTTCCTGGGTCGAAGCCAGGTGCTGGTGAAGCAGTTCCATCATCTTCTCGGCGGATGCGGTGTTGCCCGGCTGCCAGGGCATTCGTGCGGCCAGCCGCTCCAGCTCTTCGGGGCTTTCGGGCAAGACGTGTGTCTGGCGGTCATCCTGCAACTG
>CAYLSS010000249.1:0-6374 GCA_964385765.1 uncultured Solibacteraceae bacterium | reverse complement strand
GCGTCTCACTGGGTGATATCAGAGGCAACTCGCAGTTCGACGCCAGACATCGCTTGGTTGTGAGCTACACCTGGGATCTACCGGCCTTTCGCGATCAGGGCGCCGCCATGCGGTATGTCCTGGGCGGCTGGCAGGTCAACGGGATCTTCCAGTACCAGACCGGTTTCCCCTTCTCGGCCGGCGAGCCGGTGGATGTCGGCCTCCGTTTCCAGGCGAACCGCCCGAACCAGGTCTGCGATCCAAACTCCGACGCGCCGAAAGAAGTAGACGAATGGTTCCGGACCGCCTGTTTTGAGCGCAACACATTGCCGGAAGACGCTGGAAAGTTCGGTACAGCGGGACGCAACACAATCCGCGGTCCGGGTTTCACGCTCTTCGACGTGGGCCTTTTCAAGAACTTTCCAGTCACCGAATCGCAGCGGATTCAGTTCCGTTTCGAAGGCTTCAACCTCTTCAACACGGTGAACTTTAGCGGCATGCAGACCAACATTGGAGCGGGTAACTTCGGGGCCATCACCAGCGCCCGGGACAGCCGCGTGATTCAATTGGGCGTCAAGTACCTGTTCTAGCAGGCGGCAAGACCATCAATGCCGGGGTCGCCGTTTAAGCGGCGGCGGCCCCTTTCCACAAAGAGCCGTTCCAGAATGGTGTCACTAGTGCGGTCTATTAATAGTGCGCTCCCGCTCTTGCCGAATCTCGGACCTGGGAGTATGATTGGGGTGCAGTGGGAGCTTCGTGCATCGCCAAGGCCTGCAAAGCAGTCTGCGTGAGCGAGGTCGAATTCGGAAGTTCCGGCTTCGTAACAATCGCCGGGCCGTGCGCCGTTGAAGATGAAGAGCAGATTGTCCGCACCGCACGCTTTGTCGCGCGACTGGGAGCGAAGATGCTCCGCGGCGGGGCATTCAAACCCCGCACCTCACCTTATTCATTCCAGGGACTCCAGATTGAAGGTCTCGCGCTGCTGGCCGAGGCCCGCAAAGTAACCGGACTTCCGGTGGTCACCGAAGTGATGAGCGTCTTGCAGCTCGAATTAGTTTCGAGCTATGCCGACATGCTGCAGATCGGCTCTCGCAGCATGGGCAATGAAACCCTGATCGCCGAAGCCGGCAGCACGGGTCTGCCGATCCTGCTGAAGCGCGGCATGATGGCGACGGTCGAGGAATTCGCCGAAGCGGCCGACCTCGCCGAGGCCCATGGTTGCCCGGGCGTCGTGCTCTGCGAGCGCGGTATTCGGACCTTCGGCAACGCGACGCGGAACACCTGCGACATCACCGCTATTCCCCTTTTGCGGAAGACGACCGGCCGGCCGGTGATACTGGATCCGAGCCACGCGACCGGACGCGCCGACCTCGTAGCGCCGCTTTGCAATGCCGCCGCCGCGGTGGGCGCCGACGGCTTGATTGTCGAGGTCCATCCCGAGCCGCTCGCGGCGCTCAGCGATGGCGGCCAGTCGCTGTCTTTCGAGGAGTTCGAAGACATGATAGCCGGCCTGGAGCCGCACTTGCGCCTTTGGTCAATGGAAAGGGCCGCGACCCGCACCACACAACCCAGCACCGCCCCCGCGTAGCGGGACAGCACACGCTCAGCAATCCCCGGTGTTATGCCGCCGAACGTCGGCTCCTCGAAGCCTCCTGTTCATCCGCCCCGAAAACGTCCGCTGTGGCGCTGGCAAAGCAACGCTCCAATCCTTCGGTAATCCCAATAGGAGAATAGCCGAGATCCCGCGCCGCCTCTGACCAGTCCGGCGCGGCGTCCTGAGTTAGTCCGGCGATCACATTCCAAGTGAGCGGCGGGGCCTTCATTGTACGTTTCATGACAGCGGCGATCGCTTTGCAGATCGGGATCGGAACGTGAACAATCGGCTTACTAACTCCTCTCTGCCTTAGGATGAGCCTGGCCAAGTCACCGATCGATATCTCCTCAGACCCACAGAAACTGTAGATCTTATTGTATGTCACCGGGTTGTTGGGCACGGCGAGAAAACCGAGCATGAGGTCGTCTACGTGCACCGGGTTCTTGAGCGCCGCCCCGCTGCCGATGAACGGCACAATCGGAAACTTCATCAGGTAGTCACAGAACATCATGAACTCCTGACCGCCGCGCTCATTGTAGGCGAGTGACGGGCGTATGATCGTCCACTTCATCTTCGCCTGTGTCCGCACCAGTTTCTCGCACGCCCGCTTTGACAGCGAGTACGGCGTGGGCCGAGGATAATTCACAGAGATAGAAGAAACATAGATAAAATGACTCGCGCCGCAGGCTATGCCGCCCTCGATCATGTTTCGTGTTCCGCGGACGTTCACGCTCTCGAACACGGCCGGGTCATGCGAAAGCAAGACGGCGGCCAAGTGGTAGATTGTATCCACACCATCGAACGCATCTCGAATCGTCTCGAACCTGGTGATATCGCCGAACACTATCTCGGCGCCTGTTCCATCAAGAGCGTGAGCATTGGGGTGATTTGGGAGATCGAGAACGCGAACCTCGTTTCCCCTTTCAACCAGCCCCTTCACAAGGGAGATTCCAACTACACCCAATCCGCCAGTGACCAGGATCATGCACTCCTCCGCTAGACTTTCGTTTCTCCAGATAGCTGGGAACTCGAATGATATCCCACTAGGTGGAGAATGTCAGGTACCAGTATTCCTATGACTATCTAAGTCGCGGCCAGCTCGATCAGCTCCCTGCGTTTGCAGAGACTGAACAGCTAGACGATTCGATCGGAGGGCGCTTATCTTTCCCGGCGCCGAACCGAGGCGGCAGCCGGATGAGCCATACCGCATCATGGAACCGCCCCTGAATCGAACAGAGGAATTCGGGCCAATCCGGGTGGCTGGAGTCGTCCAACAATTCCCACCCGCCTTCCACCATCCAAACGCTCTCGTCTTCTGCTATGTCGTACTCGCGCCGCAACCGGCATAAGTCATCGATCACCTGGTCCAAATATTCATACTTCTTTCTGTACTGCACCATACGGAAGGGATGGCGCCATTCCCTGTCCGTGTCGCGGCGATGCGGCCAACCCTCCGGTCCAGGTCCTAAGTAGAAATGGACCACCCTCCTCGTCTCCTGTTCAGCCAATATGACAGAACCGGCGGGAATCGTCGCGGTCATCGTCCTCACAGCGCTCAGCAGGTCCGCTCGTCGATGCCGCTCGGAAGGAAGATTGTGCTGGTCTTCCTGGCGAAGCGGTCCCCAAATTCCAAACGCCAACGCCACAATCGGCGCCAGCACCCACGGCCGCCCTCGTACGATCCTCTCAAAACCGACGGCAACCCCGCATGCGATGAAGATCCCAAGAAAGACCGTGTGGCGGGAGCGCCCATAAGGATAGTAATCAATGAACGACGCTGCGGCAGTGAGCAGGAACGGTATTACAAACAGCAGGACCATGGCGCGTCCCTGGCGTCTTGTTTCCGGGCAGCGGCCGCGGCAAAGCAGCCAAATACCCCATAGAAACGGCAGCACCATCAGCGCTCCCACCGGGACCGAGGCAAACAGATAGGCGAACTGTTTGACAGTGGACTCGAGTGTATAGAGGACCGGATTGTCGCCGGGCGAAGGAAAAGCGCCCCACAGCCACCCGTTCACGGGCTCACTGCTGCGGTCCGCGACCATGGAAGAGACGTGAGCGAAAAACAGATAACCGTAAAGCGCCAGCCCTCCAACCTGTGTGGCAACCCAGGCGTAGACGAGCCTCGGTGCTGCAGAAGAGCCCCAAACCCGCGCAAGGAAATAGACCGCCGCGCCCGCACAGAAGAAGGCGACCAGATACTCGGTTAGTATGCCCGCGTAAAGCGCCGCGGCGGACACCATCATCCACCGCGCGGAGGAAGCCTCTATCGCCCGCTCCAGCGAATAGAGCGATATGCCGATGCATAGAAAGGCGAAAGTGTAACCGCGAGCCTGTGCGCTCAGCGATACGAGATGCGGAGCGAAAGCCAGAATCACCAGGGCGAGCAATCCCGCCATCCTGTTCCAGGTAAGTGACAGCCACCGGTAGATAAACCAGGGAAAGACCGTGCCCGCCGCCAGCGATAGACCCCGCAAGGGTAGTTCGGACAGCGCAACCTTACCGGCATAATGCATCCAGAGAATATAGAGTGGAGGACGAAAGGTGTCCAGAGCGCTCTGGAGCAGCTCCGAGAACCGGCTCGGAAGTGACAGCATGAAATATCTCGCCGCGTCGGGATTCAGGTAGGTCCCGGACGCCTCCACAAGACGAGGTACAAACGAGACAGCCAGAACCATGGCGGCAAACAGGTCTGCGTGGGCTGTCAGCCAACGGTTGATCCGGTTGAGCAAGCTTACTCCTTCGATCTCCTCCGGCCGATCAATACTCGCAATCGCCGAGGCTACTCAGGATAGCATCTCCCGGATGGACCAGACCATGCTGAGACGCCCCGCCGCGCCAATGCCTGACAAGTGTAGTGTGAGCACGCCGGCGTGACGGGCAGGGAGCGGGGAGGGACCGGCGAACGACGCCGCGATCCGGCCGGCCTTTGATGCTGTATCCTTGCTTCATGAAATCGCTCGCGATCCTCGTTTTCTCCGTCGCACTGCTCAGCGCTCAGTCTCCGATAGACTACGAGGTCCGCTTTCCTAATGCCGTCCACCACGAGGCCGAGATCACGGTCACCTGGACCGATGTTCCGCCGGGACCCCTCCAAGTGCGCATGAGCCGAACCTCTCCGGGCCGTTACGCCCTCCACGAGTTCGCGAAGAACGTCTATCAGGTTCGCGCCGTGGATGGACAAGGTAACACCCTAATCTGCTCGCGGCCGAATTCTCACCAGTGGGATGTGTCGGGTCACCACGGGACCGTTAAGCTTACTTACACACTGTTTGGAGATCGAGCGGACGGAACTTACGCCGGCATCGACAGCAGTCATGCCCACCTGAACATGCCCGCTGCGTTTGTGTGGGCGCGTGGCATGGAGGAGCGGCCGGTGCGGGTGCGTTTTGTCGTGCCGGAAGGCAGCGGTTGGAAGATCGCCACCCAACTCGCACCCACCGCCGACCCGGCGACCTTCACCGCCCCGGATCTGGCATACTTCCTCGACAGCCCGGTCGAACTCAGCAACTTTGTCTTGCGGGAGTTCTCGGTCCGCGACGGTACGAAAGAGCAGACAGTCCGGGTGACGGTCCATCATCAGGGCACGACCGCCGAGGTGGACTCTTTCACGGAGATGACCAAGAAGGTTGTTCTCGAGCAAGCCGGCGTCTTCGGCGAGTTCCCGGAGTTCGACTATGGCTCCTACACCTTCCTGAATGACTACCTCCCGTGGGTCGCGGGCGACGGGATGGAGCACCGGAACTCCACTTACTGCGTCAGCACGGCGACGCTGGCCGAGTCGGCCGGCGCGTTGATCGGCACTGTGGCGCACGAGTTCTTCCATGCCTGGAACGTCGAGCGCTTGAGGCCGCGGTCGCTCGAGCCATTCGACTTGGAAGCCGCCAGCATGCCCGAGGAGTTGTGGTTCGCCGAGGGCTTCACCAGCTACTACGCGCCGCTGACTCTCAAGCGGGCGGGACTGATCGATCTGGATGAATTCGCTCAACGTATTGGCGGGACACTCGACGGCGTAATCCGCGCGCCCGGCCGTCAGTTCGTCTCGCCGGTCGAAGCCAGCCTCCTCGCACCGTTCGTCGACGGCGCTCGATGGCAGGACCGGACCAACTTCACGAACACTTTTGTTTCGTATTACCCGTACGGAGCGGCTGTCGGGCTGGGCCTGGACCTGGTGTTGCGAACGCACTTCACGGGACTCTCACTCGATGACTACATGTGCGCTCTGTGGGAGGAGTTCGGAAGGCCGGAGAAACCATACTCCATGACCGACCTCGAGCGGACGCTGGGACAAGTTACCGGCGACATGACTTTCGCGCACGACTACTTCGCACGCTATGTTCGCGGACACGAGGTGGTCGACTACGGCGAGTTGCTCGAACTTACCGGCTTTGTCCTGCGCAAGGCCGACCCGGATGGCGTCACCTTGGGCAGTGTCCAGCTCGAGTTCCGTGATGACGCGGCGGTGGTCAATTCCCCGCCCCGAATTGGAACACCGATTTATGAAGCGGGCCTGAGCCGGGGAGCGCGCATCACCGAAATCGACGGCCGGAAGCTAAGGAAGCGGCAGGACTGGGAGAAGGCGCTTTCGAAGAAAAGCGCCGGCGATCGCCTGACGCTGCGCTACGAGCAGCGCGGGCAGGACGGCACAGTGGAAGTGGAAGCGGCTCCATCATCGCGGCTCGAGCTGGTGACATTCGAGGACGCCGGGCTGGACCTCACGCCTGAAGTGAAGGCCATGCGCGACTCCTGGCTGAGGTCGAAGGCGATTCAGCAGCCGCGCTGAACCAAACATCTTCTATAC
>CAYLSS010000248.1:6033-6375 GCA_964385765.1 uncultured Solibacteraceae bacterium | reverse complement strand
GAGTCCGGAAGTCCCTTATCCGGTGGCCGGCGGGGGCGCCATCCGCACCGCCTCGATACTCGAGTATCTGGCGAAGCGTTACGAGCTCGACGTCCTCGTGTTCCGGGAGCCCGGAGCGCCAGATCCAGCCGCAACCCCCCTCTCCCAACTCGCGAGCCGCCTCCGTGTGCTCGATCTTCCCCGCCATCGCCGGGGACAGATGGCAAAGATCTGGCGAAACTTCCGCCGCTTCTGTAGCGGAGTCCCACCCCTGGTGGATCGGTTTGCCGGCTTCGACGCGGAGATCGCCGGCTTCCTCGACGGCCGCCGCTACCGCTTGGCCGTGGTTGAGCATTTCTGGTG
>CAYLSS010000248.1:0-6023 GCA_964385765.1 uncultured Solibacteraceae bacterium | reverse complement strand
CGGAGATCTGCTGGCCCGGCACGCCGAGACCACAGTGCTCGACCTGCACAACATCGAATCGGTTCTTCACGAGCGTTGTGCTAAAGCCGAACGTGGACCTCTGGCGCTGCTCCACAGGCGGTTCGGAGACGTCTGCCGCCGGCTCGAGAAGCAATGGCTCCCGCGATACTCGCAGCTACTGGCGGTTTCCGAGAAAGATGCCGGATTGATCGCCGCTCTGGCGGGTGAAACACCCATCGCCGTCTATCCGAACACGATTCCCTATCGCGATCCGCCGCCACGGACCGAGAATCAGGTGGTCGCCTTTTCCGGCAACCTGGAGTACCACCCGAACGTCGCCGCCGTCCGCTACTTCGCCACCCGGATCTGGCCGCGCCTTCGGCAGCGTCACCCGGGGCTCGTCTGGCGGCTGATCGGAAAGAACCCGGAGGCGATTGCCGGAATCGTGGCCCGAGATCCGCGCATCCAAGTGACAGGTACGGTGGAGGATGCCATCGCCGAGCTGGCTCGGGTGCGTGTCGCGGTAGTCCCGTTGCTGGCCGGCTCCGGAACCAGGATTAAGATTCTAGAAGCCTGGGCGGCTGGAACCTGCGTGGTTTCCACCAGCCTGGGAGCCGAGGGGCTGGACGCCGTCGATGGCGAGGATCTGCTTCTGGCTGACGGTCCAGCCGCCCTTGCCGATGCCGTATCACGTGTCCTGGAGGGTGACGTGCTTTGTCGCCGCCTGGCAGCGTCCGGCAGGGCGCGTTACGAAAGGGAGTTCACCTGGGCCTCCGGCTGGAACAAGTTGTATAAACTAGGGTTTTAACTCCTTTGTAATTCTGGCACTCAATGGAGAACCTCTATACTGGATATCACGCGCATGCGGTTTTCGGTAGATGCTCACGCTATTGGCGGTCACTTGACAGGGAACGAAACCTACATTCGCAACCTGTTACGTGGCTTCGATGTTCTGGACCAATCCGCTGATTTTGTCGCCTATCTTTCGGTGCGGGAAGCCGCCGGTCAGGTGCCATCGCGGTTCCGATGCCGCGCTGTTTCGGCGAACCCGTTTCGTCGGCTGGGCATCGACTTAGCCTCGCGCCTCCGGGAGGATCAACCGGATTTGCTCCATGTACAGTACACAGCGCCCCTGGGTTGCCCGGTTCCCGTGGTGGTCAGCGTGCACGACGTCAGCTTTCTGGAGCATCCCGAATACTTCACTCTGGCCCGCAGCACCCAGCTCCGGATTACCGTGGCGCGAACGGTCCGTTGCGCGGCCAGCATCCTGACTCCCAGCGAATTCTCGAAGCAGGCGATCATCGGCGCCTACGGGCTTGACGAGGACAAAGTCACTGTCGTGCCGAACGCGGTCTCCTCGGATTTCCGGCCCAGACCGCGTGAACTCGCGCTCGCCCGAATCAGGGAACGGTACTCGATTCCCGGTCCGTTTGTGCTGACGGTGGGAGACCTTCAGCCCCGCAAGAACCAGATCGGGTTGATTCGAGCCTTTGAGGAATTGCTTCGCTGCTATCCTGATCTTCCCTATCACCTCGTATTGGTCGGCAAAGACGGCTGGTATGGTTCGCGTGTCCGCCGTGCCGCCCAGCGCTCCGCGATCGCCCAGCGGATCCACTTTCCAGGTTTTGTTTCCGATGAAGACTTGCTCGAGTTCTACGCCGCTTGCGAGATCTTTGTCTTCCCCTCTCACTACGAAGGCTTCGGCTTGCCGATTCTCGAGGCTATGGCCTCGGGTCGCGCGGTCGCGTGCTCGAACACTTCGGCCATGCCGGAGGTGGCGGACGCGTGCGCCATATTATTCCGCCCCGATTCCTTTCCGGAGATGACACTCGCCATGCGGGATTTGTTGCTTGATGCCGAAATGCGCGCCCACGTGGAACGGCTGGGCACGAAACGGGCCGCGGCTTTCAGTTGGCGCAATACGGCGCAGCGTACACTCGACGCCTACTACGCGGTGGCGGAAAACAATGCGGGCGCCAGATCGACTACAGTGAAGTCAGTTCCCGTATCACAGACATGAGGAATTGGCTTCTTACGATTCTCGTTTCGATCACAGCTCTCGTTCCCCCTCCGGCAGCGGCCAGTGAAGCGCTTCCCTTTTCGAGCGGAGAGGTGCTGAAATACAAGATCAGTTGGCCGAGCGGTCTCGACGTCGGGACGGCGACGCTGCGAGCCGAATGGGCAGATGACTCCGCCGGGGAACCGCCAAGCTGGCACTTTCATCTCGAAGTAGAGGCCGCCATTCCCGGCTTCCAGGTCCGCGATGACTATCACTCCACAGCCACCGAGGAACTGTGTTCCCTGATGTTTTTGCGCGAGATCACGCACGGACAGCGCCGGACCAGAGAGAAAACCACCTTCGACCAGTCAGCCCGCCAGGCTCACCGCGTGACTCTCGGCGGCGGCGGCGAATCCACCATCGATGACATCCCGAAGTGCGCCAAGGATGCGCTGGCGTTTTTTTACTATGTTCGGTGGGAATTGGCCAACGGACGCGTTCCGCCCCCAGGCACGATATTCTACGGGGCGCCCTACGAGATCAAAATCCAGCCCGCCGGCGTGGAGACAGTGACCCTGCACGAGGATCGGATGGATGCGGATCAGCTTATGGTCACCGTCAAAGGCGACGTCTCCGAGAGCACCTTCGTCGTGCTAGTGGCCCGCGACTCCGCTCGCACCCTGGTCCGCGTCACCGTTCCGCTCGAGCCCGGCAATTTCACGATGGAACTGATCGAGGAGTAGATGCGGCTGGCGTTCTTTGGCCCGCTGCCTCCGTCCAGGAGCGGCATCGCCGACTATTCCGAGGCCTTGCTGGAGCAGATGCCTGAAACGGCCGAGGTCGAGATCTTCGACGCCGCCCCGGAAGGCTTCGATCCCGCTCGCTACGACTGCTGCCTCTACCAACTCGGCAACAACGAGTTCCATGAGGGAGCCTACGAGGCCGCGCTTCGATTCCCGGGCGTCGGCGTACTCCACGAAGCGAACCTGCACCATCTGATGGCCGGGCTCACCATCCGGCGAAATGACTGGGACGGCTATTTGCGCGAGGTGGAGTTCGACAGCGGTCCCGATGCGCTCGCTTACGCGCACCGGGTGCGGGCGCTCGAAGTCGGTCCGGACTACGTGGGCGTGCCGATGTTGCGGCGGGTGCTGGGCCGCCTGCGGGGCGTGATCGTGCATTCGGACTACGTCGCCCGCATCGTTCGCGAGAAAGGCTTCACGGGTCCGATCGCGCGCATCCCGCACGGCGCCTGGATCCCCGACGCCGATCGTAACCGCTGGCGGAGCCGCCTCGGATTGGATGAATCTTCCCCGCTGGTCGGGACCTTCGGTTTCCTGAAGCCCTACAAAAGAATTGCCGAGTCGCTTCGGGCGTTTCGCCGCCTGCTGCGCGTCGAGCCGAGAGCGAAGATGCTGCTGGCCGGCGAGGTCCACCCCGACCTTCCGCTCGACTCACTCCTCCGTACGCTCGATCTT
Organism: uncultured Solibacteraceae bacterium; assembly: GCA_964385765.1. Taxonomy (GTDB): domain Bacteria; phylum Acidobacteriota; class Terriglobia; order Bryobacterales; family Bryobacteraceae; genus CAWELS01. The sequence continues at coordinate 2,546 of CAYLSS010000248.1, read as the reverse complement.
TCGCCATCGGTCCGGGTCATCGGATATACACCGCCCGAGGAGTTCACCGGTTACCTGGCGGCCAGCGACATCGTGTTGAACCTCCGCTATCCGACGGTGGGCGAAACCTCGGGGACCGTTCTCCGGGCCATGGGCCTGGGGCGGCCGGTCTTTGTCACCGACATCGGGTCCTTTGCAGAGCTTCCCGACGAGATTTGCTGTAAGATCCCGGTCGACGCTGGCGAAGAAGATCTGATCTTCGAATACTTGAAGTTGTTGGTGTCGCGGCCCGAGGTGGGCCGGACGCTGGGTGACCGGGCGCGGCGTTGGGTGGAGCGCAATTGCAGTTGGCAAAAGGTGGCCGTGGAGTATCTTTCGTTTCTGAAATCGGTGGCCAATGACGAGCCCTGGCGACAGCCGGAACTCGAGCCCCCCGACGGGCCCGAGGTGGAACCTCCGAAAGAACCGCTTGTCCAGTCCTCCTACCTGGCCGGCTGGAATCCCGAGGAGAGCGGCGCCCGGGAGTATCTTGAAACACACCTGGCAAGACTGCGGAAGACGCTCGACATCATCCCGCGCGGCGGACCCTCGGACCGGATCCTCGAGATGGGCGCCTACTTGCAACTAACCCCCTCTTTGCACTACAAGCTCGGCTACGGCGAGGTCCGCGGATGCTACTACGGACCCGCCGGGCAAAAGGACCACAAGCAGGTGACCTCAGCCGAGGGGGAGACCTTCGCCTGCGACGTCGATTTGTTCGACGCCGAAAAGGACCCGTTTCCGTATCCGGACGAGCACTTCACAACCGTCCTCTGTGGTGAGCTGATCGAGCATCTCGCTTCCGATCCAATGCACCTGATGTCGGAGGTCAACCGGATTCTCGTCCCGGGCGGGCATTTCATCCTGACCACCCCCAATATCGGCTCGCTGCGCGCCATCGGGGCGATCCTGCTCGGCTACCATCCCGGCTTCTTTCCCGCCTACATCAAACCGGTGGAAGAAGGAGGGGAGACGGACTCGCGGCACAATCGTGAATACACGCCCAAGGAAGTCGCCCGGCTGCTGATTGATTCGGGATTCGAGATCACACTACTCGAAACAGGCGAGTTTCGCGACGAACCGCATCCAGAGCATGCCTGGGTCGAGCATCTACTCGACCGCTATGACCTGCCGGCCGATCTGCGGGGCGACGGGATCTACTCGGTGGGACGCAAGACCGGCCCGGTCAAGGTTCGCTATCCGGACTGGCTGTACAGCTAGTTAGATGCGCGTACGCTATGAAAACCCGAGCGTGACGGTGGACGCCGTCGCGCGCCGCCTCAGTGTACGCTTTCGGCTGGAGAACAGATCGGCCCAGATATGGCGTCCGGACGCCCTCCATATCGGCTGGCAGCTCTATGATCCCGAGACAGCGCTGTTTATCGCCGAGGGCGAGTGGTCAGCGCTTCCGGAGCATGTTGAGCCCGGCGAGAGCGCCGATGTCGAGATCGAGTGCACGCTGCCGCCGGAAAAAGGACGCTACCACGTCTATGTATCGCCGGTTACTTCCTCGAAGTGGCTTTTCGAGGATGGATCGCCGTTCTTGCTGGTCGACGCTGCGGTCGAGCACGGCCGCGCCACGCTCAACGATTGCCGTCCGACGAGCTTGCGCGGCCTGCGCTGGCGCAATCGGCTGCGGGGGCTGCATAAGCTCTTCACCTTGCCGGTATCCACTGTCTGGAAAAACCGCGACCTGGTACGGTCCCTCGTGGGGCGGGACATTGCCGCGCGCTACCGCGGCTCTGTTGGTGATGTGCTGTGGACAGTGCTCAATCCTGTCCTGCTCATGCTGACCTACTACTTCGTATTCGGCGTCGTGTTGCAGGCGCGTTTCGGCGGGGATCCATCACGGGCGGGCTTTGCGCTCTATTTCCTTGCCGGGATGCTGCCGTGGCTCCCCTTCAGCGAGGCGGTCTCGCGGGCTCCCGCTATCGTGCTCCAACACGGAAATTTCGTCAAGAAACTGGTGTTCCCCGTCGAGATTCTGCCGTTGAACGCGGCGCTTGCCGGACTGGTGACGCAGGCCTTTGCTCTTGGAGTCTTCTTCGTGTTCCTGCTGGTCACGCGCGGCGGCGTGCCGCTGGCCGGGCTGTGGCTGCCCGTCCTGATTGTCCCCCAGTTGTTGTTCACCTTGGGAGTGTCGTGGCTGATCGCCGCCCTCGGCGTCTACCTCCGAGACCTCAACCAGGTGATGGGCTACCTGCTCACTCTCTGGTTTTTCCTTACACCCATCTGCTACCCGGAGGATGCGCTGCCCGAGGAGGCTGTGCCCATTCTGAGGAAGAATCCGATCTTCGTGCTGGTCCGCGGTTTTCGGGACTGCCTGCTCGAAGGATCAGCGCCGGCGTTCGGACCCCTGTGGAAGCTCTGGCTGCTGGCCGTGGTCACCTTCCTCGCCGGTCACGCGTTCTTCCACCGGCTGCGCAAGTCGTTCCCCGATGTAATCTAGCCCAGCTTAGTTGACCGAAGAGACGGGCAGAAGCACGTCGGTGTCGAGGGCATCTGCCACCTCGTCCGGCATGATCTTG
>CAYLSS010000247.1:0-6376 GCA_964385765.1 uncultured Solibacteraceae bacterium | reverse complement strand
GAGAACGCGGTCGCCTTCTTTGGCCACCGAGGGGAGCCATTGCTCGATCTCGCGCCGGACATTGGCCAGCGTCGCCTTTTCACCGATGAGGGTATGGACGTTTTCATCAGGGAAATTGCCACCCTCGGGACTGATGAGGACCGAGTAGACGCGCCGGGCGTCGGCTTCGGCGTACTGGAGCTGCATGTTTTCCGGAAGCGCCGGGTAGCGCGCGGCGCCCACCACCAGGGCGTAGCTGCGCGGGATATCGACCTCCGCGAAGCCTTCGTCCAGCACGCTCTCGGGCACGTTGGTAGGCCGGATCGGGCGCGCTTTCAGGTCCTCCGCCTCCTGGGACTGCTGGGCGATGCCGCCGGCCGCCGCCAGCAGCAACAAAATCGCGAGGCTCCAGGATTGTTTCATCATGATCTTCCAATTCAATTGTGGGCCAATCGAAACTCGTAGATCACCGTCTTGCCCGCCGGCGCTTTCGGATAGATGCGAACTCCCGACCCCTCGCGCTCGACCCGCAGGTCTCGGACCATGAGATCATCAAGCTCCGGCGGAAGCCGGGCTGATCGCGCGAGCGGCCGCGGACCGGCTCTCGGGTCCACGCAGACTCCCTGCGTCCGCAAGTGCTTGTCGTCGCAGCGGGGCTTGAGGTCACCCGGGGGCGCCTCGCGTCCGGGTTCGGAAGGCAAGTCGCTAAAGGATCCGAAATCGATCTTCCGGCCGAGATCGTCTGGCGTCACCATCCAGAGAGTTACCTCGTAACCGGGCGGTCCTTCCACCTGGAACCAGGCTTCCGGGCCGGGAATCACGTACTCCTCACCCCCTCGCACGGCATGGTCGCGGTGGAGTTCGTCGCGGGGAAACAGGAGCTCGTAGCCGCCCCCGGACTCGCGATTCAGGACATACAGGAAACCATCAAAGCTCGCGCGGAAGCGGAATCGGACTCTATCCCCGTGCTCAAATACCTGGTTTGCCGGCGCCTCGACCCACTCGCCGTCCTCTTGCCGATCCACTCGCACGTCGATCCGGGTCTCCTCGCCGGAGACCATCCACGGAATCGCCGCGGCCAGCAACGCAACACGCATCGGATGGACGACTCGCATCTCCCTCACCGGTGAATCAGCGTGATCTTCTGAACAATGCGGTCGTCTTGGGACGATTCCATCACGGCATACGCCACCGGACCGGACATGGTTTGCTCGAGGCTCGCATCCTGAAACTCTTCTCTTACCATGGCGACCGGCCGAATTCCCTTCGGCGTCAGGTCGGCAGGCACGCCATCGATCTCCAGGCGGTTGCTTGCCATCAGCACGTCGTTGCGGATCTTCTTCTCCTCGCCGCCGTCTTTCTTTTCGTAGATCTTCTCCTCCAGGAAATCGATCTCCCGGCGGGAGAACACGACGTAGAGCTCTTCCTCGCCGGGCTCGCCGTAAAACTCGAAGCCGCCGGGCGGGACCGGGATCACATAAGGCTCCTCGCTCTTCATGAGCCAGTTGTTCCCGTCGCGAAAAACCGGCGAGGGAAATACCAGGCTCCAGTTTCCGGCCGGATCGCGATTCGCCACGTAGAGATAGCCGTCATCGTTGACCCATAGACGAAGCCGGATCACATCGCCGTTCCGGAAAACGTGATTCTCGTCGACCACCCGCACGCGGTTTCCTCCCTCGTGCTTGAGAATCGCGTACTTCAGCCCGAGGTAGAGCGCCAGCTTGCGGGGTTCGTCGACCGATTCGCCCGCCCCGGGCGGCGGGGGCTGCCGGTAAAAGGCCTTCTCGGCGGTTAGAGTTTGGGCCTTCGCGGTGCGCCATAAGCCCGCCCCGAACACACAGGACATCACGAACATGCCGGTGACGGTCAGAACTCGAATATGCATGGATATTCCCTCCTCTCCCGACCGACGCCATTGCCGGCAGCGACCGGGCTAACACCTTTAACATCACCCGCCAAGAGCACGACGTCAAGGAGGAAAAGACCCGCGGCCTCCTGTCGGATGGTCAGGCCGGCGCTGGAATCCAAATAAAGTCCTTAACATCCCTCAACCATTCCGGCATAATAGTGGCCGATCGCTCGATAGTGGCCGATTGCTCGCGTCACGGAGGAGACTAGAATGTCCCGACCAGGTTTGAACCGGAAACTTCGGTGTGCAGTTGCTCTTTCTCTCACGTACCTGATTGCTATTCCTGGGTTTGCAGCCCTGCCACAGGAAACCGAATCGATCGACCAACTGGTGATCGAGATCATCAAGGGCGACAACGCCACCTACAATCCACGGGAACTGACCACACAGGAGTTCATCGTCGAGGTCCGCGACGACAATGACAATCCGGTTGCCGGCGCAACCGTCCTCTTCACCCTGCCGGAGAGAGGCGCGAGCGGGCAGTTCCCCGGCGGCGCGAAGACGCTCACCGTGCAAACCGACCAGTTCGGGAGGGCCACGGCGGAAAGCTTCCTCCCCGGTACGGAGACCGGAGAGTTCCAGATTCAGGTGGAAGCGCGGTATCAGGGAGCGGTCGGCCAGGCGACTATCTCCCAGCAGATTGTGGCGCCGGCGGCGCCTCAGGCTCCCCCGCAGCCTGGCGGCGGCTTCCCCGGAGTGGCGATCCTCGGCATCGTCGCCGCCGCGGGCGCGGCCGTGGCGGTCGCCCTGGTGGCCGGCGGCGGCAACAATGGAACACCGGCCGGAGGGGGCCCCGCCGCCCCGCCAACCACCATTACTCCCGGAACCCCGTCGGTGGGCGCACCCTGAAGTGTAGTGGAACAAGGAGGATCCCCAATGCGACCGTTCTGCCCTCTCCTGCTTCTGGCAGGGATTCTTTTGCTTCCCGTCGCGGCCGAGAATATCCCGGCCAACGGTGCCCGGACGGAGTCTCTGAGCGGACCACTGCTCGGCGTCATCCACGAAAGCAATTTCGGCCTGCGCCTCCTTTTCGGCGTGCCCGCCGCGGCGCGACTCGGCAATGGCCCGGAGATGTCGGATGTATCGCGCATCCTGGCCACTTCGGCAACCCGGCGCTATGCCCTTGGCCTGACCAAGGACGGCCGCCTGCACATGGTCCGGTGGACCACCGAAGGCTGGCTCTCTTCCCGCCTTCCAGTCCCGGGAGGAGCCATCCGGATCGCGGTGAGCCCCTCGGGGAACGCGGCACTGCTTGTCTACGGTGCGACCGGCAATGTCGTCGCCATGACCGGGATCCCGGAAAATCCAGGGATCCTCTGGCGGAACCGCTTGACCGGACTTCCGGCCAATCTCGGGGATCTTGCCCTCAGCGATGACGGTGAAGTCGCCCTCGCCGGTGTCGGATCCGATGGCGGACACTTCCTTGCTCGCATTACCGCCACCGAAGGATGGCGCAGTATCGGACCGCTCGAGGGCTCCGCGCTGATCGGTTTCCAGCCCGGGACCCATGACGCGGCCGTCATCGAAACCGCCGCGAACCGGGCCTCGCTGCTTTCCGGCGCGGGCGCCCGGTGGATACCCGTCGCCGGACAGGATCAAGGAGTATCGAATCCGGTCGCCGTTGCCTTCACAGCCGACGGCAAGCGGCTCCTGGTGGCGAATGCCAATCCCGCGGGCGTGACCGAGATTCGACTCGCCGACCGTGCCTGGCACACCATCGGAAGCCGCTGGGCGCCAGCATCGCTCGAACGGCTCGCCGGCAATGCGGTCTTCCTGCTCGGAAAACCACCCGGGGGACCACTTATGCTGTACGATGGCGACCGGTCCCCGCAGCGGGTCGCGCTGGTCCTCGCCCCACGGGTGGAGCCGGCCATGTCAGGTCCCGAAGGAGATTCGCGATGAACCGGGAGGCGCGTTTCCTCCTTCTGTCGGCCGCTTTCTGCCTGTTGCTCGCGGCCCCGATCCTCGCACAATCCAACTTCGCCCTCTCCTCGGTCACGCCCAACGAATTCATCGCCGGATCCGGACCGACGAACATCGTCCTGATCGGAACCGGATTCACGCAGTTCAGCGAGGTCGTGTGGAACCAGACGGTCCTGGCCACCAATTTCTTCGGCGGCACCGAACTCAGGGCAACCGTTCCCGCCGCACTCCTTGCGCAGCCTGGCACGGCGACGGTCTTTGTCCGCGAGTCGAATGGCGTCACTACCCCGATAGTGACCAACAGCATCGAGGTCACAATCGTCGCCCCTCTGAGGATCGACACCTTGAATCCAGCCTCGGTCCCGGCCGGCGTCACCGAGTGCGCCCTCGAGGTGCTTGGCCAGTCCTTCGAGCAGTCAATTATCGTTGGCGATGGCTTCCAGATCACGACGACGACTGTCGTTCAGTGGGACGGCGACCCGCTCGCGACGCAGGTGGTGAACAGCAATCGGATGCTGGCGGCTCTCCCGCCACAGTCGACACAGGAACCTGATCAGGTCCAGATCACGGCGCTCAAGACCGAGGCCGTTAATGGCGATGTCACGAGTCGGGAGCAGTCCAACGCCCTGACGTTCGAAATTCGCCCGGCTCCCCTCATCGAGTCCATCAGTCCCATGATGGCCATCGCCGGCACTCCCGGCATGCTGCTCGACGTAACCGGCATCGGCTTCGCTCTGCCTTCCACGGTCTTCTTTGACGATACGGCCCTCGAAACCCAGTTCCTCACGCCGACTTCGCTCCGGGCCTTCATTCCCGCTCAGTTGCTTCTCCAGGGACGGACGGCCGAGGTCGAAGTTCGGGAAACGGCGTGTGGTCAGACGGTTCGATCCGCTCCCGTCGATTTTGCCGTACAGCCGCTCCGGATCACCAGTGTGACGCCGTCGCGGGCGCCCGCGGGCTCGCCTCCGCTCATCATTGACGTCATCGGACAAGGATTCACCCAGGGGATGGTGGTGCGATGGAACGAGCAGAGCCTTCCTACCCAATTCATCAGCGCGACCAACTTGCGCGCCCAGGTTGGCGCGAGCCTGTTGGCCGATCCGACCACCGCCCAGATCACCGCGGCGCTCGTGGAAAACGAAATCTCTTCGAATTCTCTGCCGTTCGAGGTCTTCGCCTTCGAAATCACGGCGCTGGACCCGCCGGCGCGCCCGGCCGGATCCTCCAGTTTCACCCTCGGCATCCTGGGTCTCGGCTTCGATACGGGTGCGGTCGTGCGCTGGAATGGCCAAAACCTGGCCACGAACTTCGTCTCGGCAACGCGCCTTGAAGCTACAGTCCCCGCCAGGCTGGTGGCCGTTTCGGGCGTGGCAACCATCGAGGTCCGCAGCGGAACGGCGAACATACTTTCGAACTCGCTCGGCTTCACCATCGGCGAGTTCAGCATCCTGAGCCTTGTTCCGGACAGCGCCCTGGCCGGATCGGACGGTTTCGAGTTGATGGTCGAGGGCGAGGGTTTTAGCGATACCTCCGTACTGCGATGGAACGGCGTGAACCTGCCGACAACGGTGGTCGACTCCGGCGCTCTGCGAGCTGCCGTCAGCGCTTCGCTCGTCGCTCAGCCAGGTTCGGTGACCATTGTGATCTTCGACACCGCTACCGGCGCTCAGACCGCCCCAGCGACGTTCACGATCCGGGCGACCACGATTACGCAACTCGACCCCGCGTCCGTGCCCGCCGGGTCGCCGGCCTTCAGCCTGACGGTCAGGGGCGAAGGGTTCGGCGCCGGCTGGATCGTCCAGTGGGGAGGAGTCGACTTGCCAACAACTTTGGTCGACCAGGGCCAGTTGATCGCCGAAGTTCCGGCATCGTTTGTGACCAGTTCCGGGACAGCCGCGGTTCGCGCCTATAACCCAGCCAACGGCCTGCTCTCAAACACGCTCGAGTTTGTCATTACTTCCGCGCTGCGTGTCACCTCGGTGATCCCGAACACGTTCACGCTCGGATCGGGGCCGGTGACAATCACCGTTTCCGGCGGCGACTTCACGCCCACCACCCTCGTCCAGTGGAATGGAGTCTCCTTGGAGACGGCGTTCGTGCAGCCGGCCGAATTGCAGGCCACGGTGACCAATGTTCAGTTGGCGGCCACGGGTAGCTTCTCCATCCGCGTATTCGACCCGGAGAGCGGACTGATCTCGAACCTCATTCCGGTCACCGTCCTGCAGCCTGTGGCGCCGGAGTTCGTGGAGGCCCAGAACGGTGCGTTCACTCCTTTGCGCGCCGAATCACCGCCGGCCGAACAGATCGAGTTCGATGTCACTTACTCGCAACCCTTCGGTGTGGACCAGGAGATCGAGGCGACGCTCGCGTTCACCCCGGCGAGTGGAATCGATGTCACTCAAAACCCCACCGCCGGCTTCGCCAACCACGATCCGGGTATGCCGAACCGGGCTACCGTTTCGCTTCCCGCCGGCGAGCAGATTGCGGGCTTCACCGAGGCCGGCAACATAATCATGACGGGTACGGTTGCCGGTGAGATCGTCGTGACCCTCCGGTCATGGACGA
>CAYLSS010000246.1:0-6396 GCA_964385765.1 uncultured Solibacteraceae bacterium | reverse complement strand
CGCTGAAGCTCTGCCCAAGACTCGCAGCGGCAAGATCATGCGGCGGTTGCTGCGCGAGATTGTCACCACCCACAAAGTTACCGGCGACGTGACAACGCTCGAAGATTTCTCGGTGGTCACCAAGCTATCAGGGTAGCGCTCGAAAAGGAATGAAGGGATCGGCAAGCGGCTCCGAGCGGCAACCACGACTGACGCGCCCTCCTGGCTTCGGGAAGCACTCGATTGGTTCCCTGTCCTGATGGAGATGTCGTTCCTCCCCGCCATCCTGTACCGGCCGCTGTTCCGCAGCGTAGTGGCCGCAGCTTGCATTTGTCACTTAGCCGCCTGGTTTCTGTTCGGCATCATCTTTTGGGCGAGCGTCCTCGCCTACGGCGTGCTTGTGCCATTTACACGCTTCTGTCCAGTCGACAGACTGATTGCACGGGCCTCTTCGCTCAGGAAGCTGAATCCCATTGCGGCGCTGCTCGCCGCAATGGCCATGGTTCCGGTGTGGATACTGCTTCGCCACTCCGGATCACTCCCGCTTGGACCCAACTCGCTGATTGTCTTTACTGGTTTCGCAGTGTCCCTGGCCTGGACCGGCAGGGGATCCGGGGTGTCGACGCCGCATCTGTTTCCAGCGCAATCCGGACCCTCGGTGGTGCTCTTCGACGGCGTTTGCGGGCTCTGTAACCGTTGGGTGGATTTCCTCCTGCGGCATGACAAGCGCGGCAGGCTCCTGTTCGCCTCGCTGCAGTCGGAGCCGGGACGCCGGCTCGTCCAACAGCGCGGCTTGGATCCCGATGCTATGGACTCGATCGTGGTCGTGCGGGGAGACCGAACATGGAGGCGGTCCGACGCCGTGGCCGAGATCGCGGTTCAACTCGGGTTTCCCTACAGCCTCGCCACCGCCGCACGGCTGATACCGCGGCCCTTCCGCGATGCCATCTACGATTGGGTGGCGAGGCATCGTTATCGGTGGTTTGGACGGCGGGAGACATGCCGGCTGCCCACCCCCGAAGAACGCGAGCGGTTTCTTGCCGGTCCGGCTGAACCGGATGCCAAAATATAGGATTCATCGAAGCCAAAGGGAGGGGAGCAGATGCTCGACAAGAACACGACACTGGATCACTTGCGTTACACCAAATGGGCGACTGCCCGGACGCTTGAAACCGCGGCGGATCTGAGTTCCGATGAGGCGACCCGCGACTTGGGCGTCTCCTTCGGCTCGGTTCTCGGCACGCTGATCCACACGTTCTGCGCGGACCGCATGTGGCTATCGCGCATCGAGGGGAAAGGACGAAGCTCGATGCTTGATCCGGGCGAGGAACTCTCTCTGGGCGCCCTCCAGGAGCGCTGGCCGGCATTGCATGATCGCTGGCTTCAGGTCGCCGCTGGCAGGTCCGACGTCTCCATCGGCGAAGACGTTGTCTATCAGCGCACCAACAGCGAGGATCAGCGGACGCCTTACTGGCAAGTGATTCTGCACCTTGTTAACCACGCTTCGTATCATCGCGGCCAAGTGGCGTCGATGCTGCGGCAGCTCGGCCGCATCCCGCTCAACACGGACCTGGTTACCTACTATCGTTCTCAGAACAAGTGAGCGCGCACTCCCCGGCTCTGTCGGTCGAGCGTCAGCGGGCCGCGAGCCGCTGTTCGCGATAGCGGCGGGCCGCAGCCAGCATCCCCGCCGACCATTCGGGGGTCGCCAGCGAGTGGACGTGGGTGTAGCTCGCCCAGACGCTGCCGGCGGTGATGCCGTCACGACCCTGGTAGCACCCGGAGCCACGACGGACGGCACAGCTCGTCGGCGGCAGACCGCTGTCACCGACGACGCGAGAGTAGTGAAATTCGTGACCCTTCAGCGTGACTCCCGGCCGATAGAACGGATTCGGCCGGTCGACCTGCAGATCCGCATAGCCGTGTCCCTGCGGACGCCGGCCCACCTCGACCTCGAAGGGCAGCACACCGGCCATCGGGAATCGCCCATCGCTCCAGCGAATCGCTTCTGACAGCAGCATGAGGCCGCCGCATTCGGCATAGATGGGCAGGCCGGAAGCGGCCCCCTCTCGGAGCGATTTCAGGAATCCGGTGTTCTTCGCGATCAGCGCCCCGTGCGTCTCCGGAAACCCTCCGCCGATGTATAGCGCGTCGAGTCCGTCGGGCAGCCGCGCCGCATCGAGCGAGGAAATGGCTGCCAGTTCGGCGCCGCCGGCGGACAGCGCCTCCAGATTGTCGGGGTAATAAAAGGTGAACGCCGAATCGGACAGGTAGCCAATCACGACGTCCCGATTTCCGGCCGCCTCGGGGGGGTGGTAGTCCGCCGGAGGGAGAGACGGCGCACCCCGGGCGATCTCGAGGACGGAATCCAGATCGATATTGCCGCGCACCAGCTCGAGCACGTTGGCGCGCACCTCCTCGATGTCCGGGTGCTCCTCCGGCGTGATCAGGCCCAAGTGGCGGCCGGGGAGGATCGCAGTGCTCTTCGCGCGCGGCAGCACGCCGACCACCGGGACGCCGGACGCGGACTCGATCGCCTCGCGCAGCACTCGTTCCTGGCGCGACGTGGCCACCCGGTTCAGCACCGCGCCGGCAATGGACAGTTTCGGATCCAGATACTGGCAGCCCAGCACGAAGGCCGCCACTGTCCGGGTCACCTTGGTTGCGTTCAGCACCAGCAGCACAGGAGCCCGGAGCGTTTTCGCCAGCTCCGCCGTCGAGTGGGTGCCCTGCGGATCGGAGCCGTCAAAGAGCCCGCGGTTGCCCTCGACCACATTCAACCCCGCGGGGACGGCATGCCGCGCGAATGACCATACCGGCCGGTCGAAGCCCATCAGGTAGGTGTCAAGGTTCCGCGCCGGCCGCCCGGACGCCCAACGCAGCCATGAGGCGTCGATGTAGTCCGGACCCTTCTTGAATGCGGCCGTCTTGCCGGAAAGCAACAGTAGACCGAGAGAAACAAGCGTCTTCCCGGAGTCGCCGGCGAGTCCGGCAACGACAAGACGCGGAGGATTCGATGGAACTTCAGCCAAGGATTAGACTAGCGGCCGGCAGCGCCACAGGTCAATGGTTCTGTGGTGAGTCGAGTGGTTCGGTCAGGCGCGCCATTCTTCTGGCTTCTTGGTGGACAATCCTGGTACCAATCTACAAAAGCGCCTCGTGACGTACACTGGTGGATCATGTCCCCCGCCACGCACCGCCGACAGTTTCTCCGCGGTTCGCTTGGACTGGCCTTTGCCGCGCTGGCGCGACCGATGCTCCAGGCCAAAGGCGAGATCGAGCGTCTTGCCGGGACCAACATCGCTCTGTCGCTCAACGCCTACTCGTTCAACCAACCCCTCCGCGACGGGCGGATGACGCTCGCCGACGTGGTGGAATACTGCGCGCGGCGCCAGATACCGGGCCTGGACGCGACCGGCTACTACTTCCCGCGCTACCCCGAAACACCGAGCGACGAGTTTGTCTATCGACTCAAACGACAGGCCTACGTCAATGGGGTCACCATTCACGGTACCGGCGTCCGCAATGACTTCGCCACTCCCGATCGCGCCCGGCGCCAGCAGGACGTCCAGTTGGTGAAGAACTGGATCGAGGTGGCCCGGAAGCTGGGAGCTACCGAAATCCGGGTCTTCTCCGGCCAGGAGGTCCCCGCCGGCTACCGATTCGACCAGGTGATTGAATGGATGGCCGCCGACATGCGCGAGTGCGCAGAGTACGGCCGCAACCATGGCGTCATCGTCTCCGTCCAGCACCACCACGATTTCCTGAGAACCGCCGCCGAGACGATTCAACTGGTGCAGGCTGTCGATTCGAAGTGGTTCGCCGTGAAGCTGGATGTCGGCAGCCTCCGGACAGGGGACCCTTACGACGAGATCGAGAAGCTCCTGCCCTACGCCGTCTCCTGGCAGCTCAAGGAAAATATCTGGTACGGCGCGAAGGAAGTGCCCACGGACCTCGGACGAGTTCGCGCCATCATTGAGAAGATTGGATTCAGCGGTTTTCTACCTGTCGAGACCCTGGGATCAGGCGATCCTGAAGTCAAGCTTGCGCGATTCCTCGAACGGGTGCGGCGGGAATTTGGCCCGCTTGTTTCCCGGGCTAATCCGAGCGTTTCCTGGCCCCGCCACACTCGATACGGTCATGGTCTACGGCGAGCTCCAGCCGCAAACCATGGTTAAAGAGAGGTGGGTGCCCGGGCCGTGAGGCTTCGTTCGAGCGCTCGGGAGCAAACTACTGACAGAATGAGTGAGACGGAGGGGAGAACCATGGATCTTCAACTCAAAGGGAAACGTGCACTTGTAACAGGGTCGACCGCGGGAATCGGATTTGCAATTGCTGTCGAACTTGCGCGGGAAGGGGTGTCTACCTTCATTAATGGGCGCTCGGAGGGTCGCGTTGCGGATGCGCTGGACCGCATTCGCGATCGGCATCCCGAGGCGGATGTTCGCCCGGCGCCGGGCGATGTAGGGTCGGCCGAGGGAGTGGGTGACGTAATCGGGGCCGCACCGGAAGTGGACATCCTGGTTAACAATGCGGGCATCTTTGACCCGAAGCCGTTCGACGAGATTCCGGATGCGGAGTGGATGCGTTTCTTCGAAGTGAACGTGATGAGCGGAGTCCGGCTAAGCCGCCATTACTTTCCAGGAATGAAGTCGCGCAACTGGGGACGGATTGTCTTCATTTCCAGCGAATCGGCCTTGCAGATTCCCGTGGAGATGATGCACTACGGGATGACGAAGACCGCGCAGCTTGCCGTGGCACGGGGGCTCGCGGAGCTCACGGAGAAGACCGGCGTCACGGTGAATTCGGTCTTGCCCGGACCGACGATGTCGGAAGGCGTGGAGCGGTTTGTCGGCCAACTGGCCGAATCGGAGGGTATTAGCCGGGAGGAAGTCGAGCAGCGGTTTTTCCGGCATGAGCGGCCCAGCTCGATTCTCCAGCGATTTGCGGATCCGGCCGAGGTGGCGAGCGTCGTCGCTTTCGTGTGCAGCCCGCGGGCATCAGTCATCAATGGCGGGACGATTCCGGCCGAAGGCGGCATCTTACGCAGCATCGCGTAACTTGCGTTCACGCCGTGCGCATCGGTGTGTGCAGGCGGCAGCATCCGGGCTCCGTTCATTCCGCCGCGGCCTAGGAAGATCGGGGTCCAAGATCGGGGTCCGTCTCCGACCGGAGTCGGCTGGTCCATCCGCGCCGACTGGGGCAGCTTCGCGATCAGCAGGATCATGCAAGCAGGTTTTATTCCTGGCTTTCTTTCTCCTTCTCCTCTGCAATCCTCTTCTGCACCTCCTTAAAACGCGCGAGTAGTTCCTTGTCACTGCTGATCACGCGGGACAGCGCATTGTACTTCGGGATCTCCAGGCCGTTGTCCCGCACTGCTTTGCCCATTTCTGCGTTCGCCTGCTGCTGGAGCTGCGTGGCTGCGTTGGAATCCTGAACCGTAGTCAGCTTTCTCTGCAGGTCCATTCTGATGGCTTGCACCTTTTCAAATGCCATTGCGAACTGGGTCAGGTCGGCGTCAGTCACGTCCGTGGCTTCCAGTTCTTGCTGTGGTGGTTCCTGCTGCTGCCCCCTGACACCGGAGGTGAAAGCGAAGAGCAAGAGAGTCGTGGCCAGGAACAAAGCCATGGCGACCAATCCCCTGCGGACCAGATTGCGAGTACGATCTTGCATGGTGGGTGATCTCCTTTCGTCCACCACAGGCTGCAATGACCATGCCAGCCTAAGGCACAGGATGAGATAGGGCTCGATACAGAGGCACAAAGAGCTTACTTTGAATCACTTGGGGGCTGGTCCGCAAATAACGACCGGCGTAGGCGCCTGAGGGCCGAGCATGCGCGCGGCACTCAAAGTGTGCTATTTTGGCACATGTGTCAAGAGTGACTCTTCGCCGTTTCCGTCCTAGGTATCGCTTGCGCACCGTTCTCCTTGCTTACGTCGTAGCTCCTGTCATCCTCGCGTTCGGGTTCGTTTGGTTTGTGGCCCTGCACCAATTCGAGAAGCTCTCCGAGCAACGCATGCAGGAAGAGATCGAATTGATCGCTCGCGCCCTTGATCTTCCCCTCAGCCGCGCGCTCGACCAGGGCCGCAGCGATCGCTTGAGGCATACTCTGGAGTCGACTCTGACGATCGATCGTGTCTACGGCGCGTACGTTTACAACAAGGAGGGGGAACTGGTGCTCGCGGTAGGCCGTCAGCCGGTGCCAGATCAGCCGCAGGTCCGCGAGGTCGCCGCTGAGGGTGATCGACGGGGTGAGTACGGTCAAATAGCCGGCCGGCGAATCTACTCCTATTTTGTTCCTCTCACAGATGTTGGTGGCACGGTAAGCGGTGTGCTACAGGTGACCCGTCGGAGACGGGACTTTGACGAACATCTCTCGATGCTGCGCGGACAGGCTGCCGCCATCCTCGCACTCA
>CAYLSS010000245.1:0-6424 GCA_964385765.1 uncultured Solibacteraceae bacterium | reverse complement strand
TCTTTGAGTCTTGCTCCTTACGCCGACGCGTAGGGTCGTCCGGCGGAGGCGATGCTCCGCCCCCCAACTACTTCACCGGCGATCCGGCGGCTCTCGCGATCAATCTCGAGGACCTCGGCTACCGATTCGGCCTCCCGGCCGGGAACCCGCTGGAGAGTTTCATGGGCCACTTCCGCGATGGCCGGGAATGAAATCCTGCCATCCAGAAACGCGGCCACGGCCACCTCATCGGCGGCGTTCAGCGTGCAAGTGGCTGATCCGCCGCTGCGCTGAGCCTCGTAGGCAAGGCGCAGCATCGGGAACTTTTCAAGGTCAGGCGGCTCGAACTCCCAGGCGTGCGCATGCGACCAGTCATATCGCTTCACCGGCGCGTCCAGGCGCTCCGGATACGTCAGCGCGTATTGAATCGGCATCCGCATGTCAGTGACCGACACTTGCGCAATGATGCTGCCATCGATATACTCGACCAGCGCATGGACCGAAGACTGAGGATGGACCACCACATCAACCTCGCCCGGCCGCAAATCGAACAACCAGCAGGCTTCGATCACCTCGAATCCTTTATTCATCAGAGTGGCCGAGTCGATCGTGATTCTTCGACCCATCTTCCATGTTGGATGGTTCAGGGCTTGCCCGGGCGTCACCGACGCGAGCTTTTCCCGCGGAGTCTCGCGAAACGGACCGCCCGAAGCAGTCAGAATCAGCTTCGCCACCTCAGCCCGGCGCCCCGCCTTGAGGCATTGATGCGCGCCATTATGTTCGCTGTCGACGGGGATCAGATCCCCTCCAGCCTTGCGGGCAGCTTCCATTACCAGCGCGCCGCTGGCAACCAGCACCTCTTTGTTAGCCAGGCCGACCTTCTTACCGAGGCTGACGGCTGCGTGCGTCGCCTCGAGACCCGCCACGCCGACAATCGCCGACATCACGAAGTCCACTTCGTCGTCGGTAGCTGCCTCCACGCGAGCGGCGGCGCCCCATGCCAACTCCGGCCAGTCGCCCCGCGAAAGGCCCGATGTTTGCAGTAGATCCACTAGGCTGGAAAGGACTTCCTCGTTTGCCACCACGACCCGCACAGGCTGGAACTCGACAATCTGCTCAACCAGCAATCGGGCGTTCCCGCCCGCCACCAGAGCATGGATCCGATACCGCTCCCGGTCGCGGCGCACCACGTCGAGGGTGCTGGCGCCAATCGAACCCGTCGATCCCAGGATGGTCAGATTCTGCATGATGGTAGCGCCGAAAATACGAAGAATCCCGAAACCGGACAGCAAAACTCAAGCGCAAATAGCCGTCGCGCCCGAAATCGGACCGCAGGCCCGCCGGCTGCTATGGAATGATAACATCTTCTAACCAGCGAATGCCCGCTTGCTCGATAGGATGCATCTGAGGCTGCCTCGAGGTTGGCTATTGGAGGACTCCCGAAGGTTCATCTCGGATCCTCCTTCGAGGATCCGGGGTGCCGGGGAGGTTCTTGCTTCAGGGGTCTTTATTTGTGAGGTTAGTCTCGCTTTGGTGGGAGTTGCCTCCCCGGCTTAATTCCAATAATAGAATATGGACTTCGGGAATGCAACAAAAATTTGTATTTTTTTTATGTCCCATCCACCTCGACTCCGGCCATCCCTTCCAAAACCTTGATAATACTGGAGAAATCTTCTTCGGCAAAACCCTTCGTAACCGCCGCCTGAAAGATCTGGCGGGTGAGAGCCGTTATGGGTACTGGAACTTCAAGCTCTTCGGCGAGTTCCATGGCCAGTCCGACGTCCTTGTGCATCCATTTCGTGGAGAAGTGCGTGGCGAAGTCGCGGCGGAAGATGTAGGGCGCCTTGAAGGCGATCAAGCCTGACTTGGCAGCGGTATTGTTGAGCACATCGAGCATGAGCTGAGGATTGACGCCTGCCTTGGTACTCAGCACGATGCCCTCGACGAAGGCCTGTAAGATGTTGGCCTGAATCAGGTTTTGGCACAATTTCACTCGTATGCCCATCCCCGGTCCGCCGCAATAGAAGATCTGCTTGCCCATCGCTTCGAAGAAGGGGCGTACACGATCAACCACTTCCGCGTCGCCACCGACCATAAAGGTCAGCCTGGCGCCCTCGGATCCCAGCTTGGAACCGGTGCAAGGTGCATCCAGATAGTGAATCTTCTTGGCCGAGAGCGCCCTGGCGATTTCACGGCTTGCCACCGCCGAGATCGTGCTGGTATCGGCGATCACCGTTCCCGGGGCGCACCCGGAGATCAATCCTCCATCACCCAGAATTACGTCGCGGGACATCGCCGAGTCGCCTACGCAAATCAGGATAAATTCGGATCCTTCGGCTACCGATCCAGGAGTCTTGCAGGCGATCGCACCTTCCTCGGATGCCAGCCGCTCGGCCTTCGCCGCGGTGTGCGACCAGACCCGCACTTCATGGCCCGCCCGCACCAGGTTCCGGGCCATCGGATAGCCCATGATCCCCAAGCCGCAGTATCCTAGTGTTGCCATTCGCTCACCCTCCGTGTGGAGTTGATATTGTACGCCCCTGCCGCACTGTGCGACAATCAGGCGCGTGAAACCCGCCATTCTCATTACAAAAAGGATCTACCAGGAAGCTGTCGACTTCATCAGCCAGCATTGCGAAGTGGACTATGAAGCCACCGACGATGGTCTTCCCGCCGATGAACTGCTGCGTCGCATTCGGGGCAAGCAGGCGGTCATCAGCCAGCTCACCGACAAATTCACCCCGGAAGTGATCGCCCGGCTCGAAGGAGTCCGGATCATCTCGAATGTCGCTGTTGGCTACGACAACGTCAACGTCCCGGCGGCCACCGAGGCCGGCATTCTGGTCTCCAACACACCGGATGTCCTGACGGACACGACCGCCGATATGGCGTTCACGCTGATGCTGGCGGCTGCCCGCCGGCTGATCGAGGGCTACCAGTTCATCCAGTCCGGCCGGTGGAAGAAATGGTCGATTGACCTGCTGGTCGGACAGGACGTGCACCATCGGACCCTGGGAATTGTCGGGCTCGGACGGATTGGCCAGGCGGTTGCCCGTCGCGGGAAGGGATTCGCGATGCGAGTCCTGTATGCCGATGCCCGGCGCGCCCCCGAGGCTGTCGAAAAGGAACTCGGCGCGACTCATGTCCCGCTGGAAGAGCTTCTCGCGGAATCGGATTTCGTCAGCCTTCACGTCCCGCTGTCCGAGGAAACACGCCATTTGATCGGGACAGAGGAGTTGAAGAAGATGAAGCGGACGGCCATCCTGGTAAACACCGCCCGCGGTCCGGTGGTGGACGAAGCGGCGCTGGCCGCGGCACTCAAGGATGGCGTCATCGCCGGCGCCGGCATTGACGTTTTCGAGCGCGAACCGGAGGTCCATCCGGAACTCCTGACTTTGCCGCAGGCCGTCCTGGCTCCCCATCTTGGCAGCGCCTCGAACGAAACACGCCTCCGGATGTCGATGATGGCTGTCGAGAATGCACTCGCGGCTCTCCGCGGGGAGCGCCCGCCGAACCTGGTCAACCCGGAACTTTGGAATCGGATGGAAGCCGGGCGAAGTGCTTGACGATCTGCAGGTCGGATCAGTGAAAAAGCGTGTCGGCCGTTTTGCTGAGGTCTTCGCCATGGTAGACGATGCGATCGAGAATCAGCCGGCGCAACTACTTCACCGTGAATCCAAGCACCCGTGCCGTCTCAAAGGGACCAAGACAGGGGCCGCCGGAACATGATACAGGTGCTGTTCGTTTTCGGTACGCGCCCGGAGGCGGTGAAGCTCAGTCCGGTGATTCGGGCCCTCGCGGGCCATGCCGGAACCTCGGTCCGTGTTTGTGTCACCGGCCAACACCGGGAACTGCTCGACCAGGTCCTGCAGGTCTTCGGAATCAAACGCGACTACGACCTTGACCTGATGCAGCCGGGCCAGACGCTGGCGCAATCCGCGGCACGGATTCTAAGCGGACTTGAGGGTATTTTGCGAGATTCGGCTCCCAATATAGTCGTGGTCCAGGGCGACACGACGACCACGTTTTGCGGGGCCCTGGGCGCCTTCTATCACCGGATTCCAGTAGCCCATGTGGAGGCTGGTCTCCGGACCGGCGACCTGGAGCAGCCGTTCCCCGAAGAGCTGAACCGGGTTCTTACCACACGCATCGCCGCACTCCATTTCGCCGCCACCGGGCAGGCGGCCGAGAATCTCCGAAAGGAAGGCGTAGCTGGCGACCGAATTCTGGTCACTGGGAATACCGGAATCGATGCTGTTCTCGATGTCGCCGGCAGACTGGAGCGAGGCGAACTCCAACCCAACCGCCGCATCAGTATCCCGAATGGAAGGCGGCTGGTGCTTGTCACCGCCCACCGGCGCGAGAGTTTTGGCAAGGGCTTCGAGCACATCTGCGAGGCGCTGGTCGAGATCGCGCGGCGCGAAGACGTCTTCCTCCTCTATCCGGTTCACCCGAATCCGCACGTGCGGGCGGTTGTCGAACGGCGCCTTGGCTCCAGCGCGGTCCACCTCACCGAGCCGCTCGACTATCTTTCATTCGTGGAACTTATGCGCCGCGCTACGATCCTGCTGACGGATTCGGGCGGGATGCAGGAGGAAGGCCCCGCGCTGGGCAAGCCGGTGCTGGTGATGCGCGACAAGACGGAGCGGCCGGAAGCGGTCGAAGCCGGTACGGCGAAGCTGGTCGGAACGGAATCGAAACGCATTGCCGGAACCGTGAGCCGCCTGCTTGACGATCCCGGAACATTGCACTCCATGCAGGCCGGTCACAACCCATACGGAGATGGTGCTGCGGCGCCTCGCATTCGAGACGCAATTGTCTCATTCTGCAGCAGATAGACACCTGCAAAATCTTGGCGGCAAGCAGCTTCTTCCCGGCCGTCCGAGAACGATTTTCAGAGTCTCCCAGCTATACTTCTAATCGGAAAAGCGAACTGGTCCGCAAGGCCGGCTTTCCACGAGGTCCGGTGATGACGCATCGGCCCAAACGCTGATTTCGAGATGAACCTATGCACCAAGACACCTTTGTAAAAAGACGTCCGTCCGGACTTGCCGCGTCCCTTGCTCGCCGCGTCATTGGACAGCCGGCTGCAATCGAGAGTATTGTGCCTTACGTTCAGGTCTTCGAGGCCGGATTGGCGCCCGAGGGACGACCGGCGGGCATATTCTTACTGCTGGGCCCGACCGGCACGGGGAAGACAAAGACAGTGGAAGCGCTGGCGGCCGAGCTGCACGGAAGCGAGAAGGGACTGCTGAGAATCGACTGCGGCGAGTTCCAGATGGAGCATGAGGTCGCCAAGCTGATCGGGGCGCCCCCCGGCTACCTGGGGCATCGCGAGACTCACCCGATGATCAGCCAACAGAAGCTGACTGCGACCACCAGTGAGAACTGCCGTCTCTCGATCGTCCTTTTCGATGAAATCGAAAAAGCGGCCCCCTCCCTGGGCCGTCTGCTGCTCGGCGTGCTCGACAAGGGTACCCTGCATCTCGGCGATAACACAGTGGTTAATTTTCAGAACAGCATCATCTTCATGACCTCGAATCTGGGCGCCCGGCGGCTCCTGGGCCAACTGCGGGCCAGTTACGGCTTTTCGGCGATGGCGAAGCATGCGCCGCCGGCTGACCTGCGCCAGAAACTCGAGAGGACAGCGCTGAGTGCGGTGCGAAAACACTTCTCGCCGGAGTTCGTGAACCGGCTCGACGAGGTCGTGACGTACGAACCGCTGGGCGAGGAGTCACTCGGGCTGATCCTGGATGCGCATCTGGAAGATCTCGATTGTCATATCCGGCGCCGCCTGGGCCCGGATGCATTCCCCATCGAAGTGAGCGAGCGGGGCCGGCAGTTTCTTCTCGAAAAGGGTATTCACCCCGAATTTGGAGCCCGTCAACTCAAGCGGTCCATATACCGCCACTTGACCCAGCCCCTGGCAGCCAAAGTCGCACGTGGGAAGATCCGGCCGGGTTGCAAGGTCAGGGTGGATCATGACCGGCGCCGCGAGCACCTGTCGATTCGGCAGCGGGCCGAGTTGTTTCGGCTCTCGGCGTAAGCGCAATCCGCGCCCCGGGGTCTGGCTGGATCGCCGGGAGGCACAAAGGGAACCGATTGATTAGCCGTCGCCTTTGGCGCTATCCCTGGCTCTGAAGGGCCGATACTCGATGGTTTCGGTAACACTCACCTGCGGCCCGATGAAGACCTGCAGTTCGAAGCGCAGATCAGTGGAAGCCTGGCGGTAGATCACGCTCCCGTTGCGTAGATGGCCGGCATCAAGGTCAATGCTCTTTTGCCGGCCATCCTCGTAGATCATCAACACTCCCCTCTGAGCGTTCTGGATCGCCCGAGAGGCGCGGTCCCAACGAAGATGAACGCTGTCCGCTGATGGAGTCGCCGTCAGCCGCAGCGTATACGGATCCTCCTGCGTGCCGGGGGTGAGTTTTGACTGGACACT
>CAYLSS010000244.1:0-6429 GCA_964385765.1 uncultured Solibacteraceae bacterium | reverse complement strand
CTGACCTCGGTCGCATTGTCAACGCTCCAGCGCAGGGTGGACGACTGGCCACGCTGGATGCTGGACGGTTCGGCCACGAAGGTCGACACGACGGGCTTCGGGGGCGCCGGTTCCTTCTTTGGCGGCGGCGGGGGCGGCGGCGGGGGCGGTTCTACCTTCTTCTTGCAGCCTGCCGCGATTAGAAACAATGAGAATGCCAAAAGGATGGCACTGATGTTTCGTTTGTTCATCCTGAGCTTTGCCTCCTGGAATCTAGGTCAATCAGTCTCTTTGTCTTTTTTAATGACTGCTCCACACAGGCTTCTCATTATTGCCCTGGCTAGTGAGCTGCCGCAACTGCGTTCCATCAGCGAGCATTGTCCAGATCTGGGTGGAGCCACTTCGGTTCGACGAGAAAACGAGGTGCCGGCTGTCCGGCGCGAAAGACGGATTCTCGTTCCGTCCCGCGCCATGCGTCAACTGCACGTATTGCCTCGTCGCCACGTCCATTATGAAAACGTTGTAATTACCGGGATCATATCCCTTCGTCCACGAGAATGCAATGTGCTGCCCTTCGGGATGCCACGACGGGTTGACCGCATCGCCTTGCCCTGCCGAAAGTCGTGTAATGCCGGTACCATCGATGTTCATCCGGTAGATCTGAGGAACACCGCCGCCGACGCCACGGACGAACGCAACTTCCACCGGGTTCTTTGGATTCACCGTCGGTTCGACATCGATCGATCGGTCATAGGTGATCCGCTTCAGCCCGCTGCCGTCCAGACTGCAACTAAATATCTGAGCATATCCTCCGGCCGCTGTCGAGGAGAAAATAATCCGTTCTCCGTCAGGAGTGAATTCGGCCATTCCATTCATCGAGGCCTTCTGATTGTAGAACGGAAGCCGGCGGCCCGTCTCGAGCGAGTGCACGTATAGCATCGGCTGGCCCTCGACATAGGTGGTGAACAGCAATCGCGTGCCGTCGGGCGAGACGTCGGGGAAGATGGACGTGGAGC
The DNA here is from genome assembly GCA_964385765.1 of uncultured Solibacteraceae bacterium. GTDB lineage: Bacteria > Acidobacteriota > Terriglobia > Bryobacterales > Bryobacteraceae > CAWELS01. The sequence goes on along the minus strand of CAYLSS010000244.1, from coordinate 5,434 downwards.
CGTACTGGGTGAGCTGGCGCTGGTTGGCTCCGTCATAATCCATTGACCAGATCTCTTTCGAACCCGAGCGGTCGGAGACATAGTAGATTTTCGAACCCAGCAGGCTCTTCTGTCCAAACTGGCCGAGGATGTCGGCGGCGAACTCACGCGCCACCTTGCGGGCGCCGTCGGTGTCGAGATCGCCGAAGTAAAGCTTGCCGAAGACCTGGGCGTTGCTCAAGTTCGGCTGGTTGACGTTGAAGAGCCAGCCGAACAGGACCAGCCGGCCGGTCTGCTCAGCCGTGTAGCCGATGGTGAGGTAGTTCGCGTTTGTCGGCGCCGAAGCCCAATCGGCCAGCCACAGGCCCTTCCGCTCATCCGAACGGCCGGGATCGAAGTCCTGAGGCCGCTGCGGTACGTTCATCGGATAGGCGCTCTTCGGGACCATCCGGAACAGTCCGGACTGTTGCAGCTCCGAGAAAACCGTGCCATTGATAGTCCCCGTGAGCGCCTCGGCCGCGCCCGCCCCGCGCATGTCCGGCACGGCGATCGCGGCGCGCTCACCCTGGGTCAGTTCAATCAAAATGTCGGCTTGCTGGGCGCACAACAGCACTGCGGAACCCAACGCCGCCAGAAACAGCAGTAGGATTTGTTGTTTCATCGTTTTAAGTCAAATCGGATCTCGATGGTCGCGGAGTTGCGGTCGAAGCCCGCGGGCAGAGGCGGAAATGGGCTGGCGTCCAGCACGGCCCGCTGGCAGGAGTAGTCCAGCGTCGAGTGCCCGCTGCGCTGCAGGAAGCGGACGTTCCGTACGGAGCCATCCCGCTGAATCTCAAAGGTCACGATCACCGTCGGGGCCGCTTGCAGCCGCGGGTCCACCGGCCCGGTGTCCCATGCCTGGGCCAACTTTTGCCGGATGATTCCGACGTACGCGCCGAACCGGTTTCCGAAGGGATTGCCGGCCCCCACGCCGACACCGCCTCCGCCCGATGTGCCGCCGAACATCGGTGATGTAGCCGCCGCGCCACTGGATCCGTACACCTGGTTGTCTTTTGGCTCCGTGGCCGGGCTGGGGTCCGCACGACGACGGCGGGACCGCGGCTTCGGCGGCGGCGCGTTCCGGCTCGGGATTTCAATCGCTTCTTCCTTGGCCGGCTGCGTTTCACGCGGCTCCGGCTTCACCTCGGCTGGGGGAGCTGGGACCCGCGACTCGGTGTCGTTAGCCAACGGATTCTCCGGTCCGGAACGAGAAGGCAGCGGGATCTTGCTCACCGGTGTCACCGAGACTGCTCCTCCGCCGAAGGAGTTCGGATCGCCCCAACGGATCACCTCCGAAACCGGAAGCAGAGCGAAGATGATCATCGCGGCAAGGAAAGCGGCGTGAAAAGCAAGCGAGTAGAGCAGCGGCGTCTGAAACGATTCCCGCCGGTCGAGGATGTCGTGCCGGGCCGCCATCACGTTTACTGCCGTGCGCGCGTGTCCTCCTGGGGTTGAGTGACCACGCGAACCTCTATCTCCGCCTGTCGTAAGACGTCCGCCACTTGGGCGAAGGTTTCGAACGTCGCCAGCCGGTCCGCGCGAACATAGACGGCCGTTGCCCCTTCAAAGCGTTCCTTTACCTGCAGGCCGAGCTCGTTAATATTGATCCCCTGCTCGTTCAGGTACAGCTCACCGCTGCGGGTGATGCTGACCACGGGTAGCTCCTCGGCGGTGTCCTGCACTTGCGTCACCTTCGGGACGTCGATTTCCAGACCGAACTCCATCACGTGCGCTGTCAGCATGAAGATGATCAGTAGCACCAGCACGACGTCGACCAGCGGGATGACGTTCATCTCCGAGATCGGCTGAGTCCCGCGAAATCGATTCCCGCCGCGGAGTGACAGCCCTCCGTTGCCTGTGGCGAACGCCATCGGTCAGTCTCCGAAACTCCGTTCGGCGAAGTTCATGAACTCGAGCGAGAAGTCTTCCATTCGCGCGCCCATCTCCCGAATCACGTGGCCGAAGTAATTGTAGAAAAGGGCCGCCGGTATGGCCGCTCCCAGGCCGAGCGCGGTCGCCAGCAGAGCCTCGGAAATACCGGGCGCAACCGCCCGGAGTGTGGCGCTGCCGGCCACGCCAAGGGCCTGGAAGGCGTCGATGATGCCCCACACCGTTCCAAAAAGCCCAATGAAGGGCGAGATGCTGGCCGTAGTCGCCAAACCCCACATGTTGCGCTCGTGGCGGGCGACCTCTTCGCTGATGGCAAGCTGTAAGCTTCGCTCGAGCGCGAGCTTGTTGGTCAGGGTCCCTTTCCCGCTGACCTGCCGCTCCATCTCCTCGTAGCCGAACTCGAAAACGGTCACCAGGGGCGAAATGCGGTACTGTTCCACCGCCATCGCGACAGCTTCCAGCCCCGTCGCCTTCCGAAAAGCCCGAAGAAATTGATGGTTGGCCACCCTTGCCTTTCGAAGCGCGTTCCACTTCGAGAAGACAATCGCCCAAGAGAGGACTGAAAATACCAGCAGCGTTCCCATCACTGCCAGCGAAACCGGGTTGGCCCGGCTTACCAGCTCCCACATACTCACTTGCAGGAGCATGGCCGGGCATGAATAGAGGTTCAACAACACTCCTTTCTCACGCTTCTATCATACATGTGTCACGCATCCGGGTTGGATCGGGTTAGAACAAAAGCCTCTAATAATGTTGAAGTCAATCCGATCGGCGCGCAGCTTCGTTGGACAATTCTTAAGGCGAAGGCGCCGGCTCATCCCAATTCCCGAACTTCAACCTGGTCATAGACTTTTCGCATCTGTTCGAGGGAGGCGAATCGTAGTCCAGGCAGCCCCGCCGAGGCCGTTCCCGCAGCCACGCCCCAGCGCGCAGCCTCAAAGAAGTCGCCGCCATTTGAAACCGACCAGACGAAGGCGGCATTCAGCGCATCTCCCGCGCCGATCGGACACACGGCATCGATCCTGGGCGGCACCACCTCGGTCACCGATCCGCGGTGAGCCATCACTAAGCCTCGTCCGCCGAGTGACAGAATGACCGATTCGGCGCCCATCTCCTGAATGGCCCGCACGGCTTCCTGATAGTGGCTGCGCATAACGAGGGGCCGGTCAAGCAGGCGCTCGGCCTCGATTTCATTCGGCGCCACCACGGTCGGCTCCGCCGCCAGTCCTTCAGCCAGCGCCGCGCCATTGGTGTCAAGCAGCGTCCCTACACCATGCTCGCGGCATTGCAGGATCAGCCGACGGTAGAAGTTCGCCGGGACACCCGGGGGGAGGCTTCCGCAGAGCAGCAGCCAGCTTGCGTCTGGAATGCGCCGCACCACCGCCCGCTCAAGCTCCTCGACTTCATCCGGATCGAGCGTGGGACCCCGCTCGTCGAGCTTGACAGTCAAGCCGTGACGATCGCTGACGGCGTAGTTCGTGCGGATCTCGTGCCGGATGCCGACCAGCTCGTAGTTAAAACCGTAGCGCTGGAGCAACTCTTCGAAGCGGGCGCCGCTTCTTCCCCCTGAAGATGCGATCGCCAGCGTCGGCAACCCAAGTGAATGAAGGACGTAAGCGGCATTGATGCCCCGGCCCCCAGCGGCCTCGGAACGGTCCTCGATGTAGGAGCGGTCATCGAATGCCAGCCGGTCAGTGGCGAAGTTCTGATCGATTGCCGGGTTCGCGGTGAAGGTGACGATCAAACCAACTATTCTACCCTCCTGGCGCTCCGCAGAAACGAGAAAAGTCCGATGCTACCCTGAAGGATTGACATCGCATCCTCGCTTTCTTCCCTACTTGGCCGTCGCCTCCGTTTCGTTCTTCTGGGGAACGACTTACGCTTTTATTCGCATGGGAGTGGAGACGTTCCCACCGCTGCTGTTGATCGGGACGAGATTCACGCTCTCAGGCGGGCTCCTGTTCATCGCGGCTCGGATGAAGGGAGTGCCATTGCCCGCTCCCCGGGACCTCATGTATTCGGCATGCTTCGGCGTGCTCGCCCTCGGCATCGGCAACGGATGCCTGACTGTGGCAGAGCAGTGGATCCCGAGCAGCCTGGCGGCACTGCTGACCACGACTTCGCCTTTTTGGATGGTCGGGCTCGAAGCCCTGACACGCGGCGGTGACCGGTTGCATGGGCCGACTATCGCCGGGATGCTGGTCGGTTTGGCCGGGACGGTGATTCTGGTGGGTCCCGACGCCCTCCGGACCGGATTCTCCGGGGACGTGACGCGCGGGTTCCTGGTGCTCCAACTCGGATGCCTGTCATGGGCGGTGGCGGCGGTCGCGCAGCGGCGACGCTCGGCACACATCAACGCGGTCATGAGCGGCGCCATCCAGCAGTTGGGCGCCGGCGTTACGGCTTTGATCCCGGCGCTGCTGCTGGGCCTGGAGCCGTCGGAGTGGAGCTTACGGGGAGTTGGCGCGGTGCTCTACCTGATGACCTTCGGGTCGATTGTCGGCTACACATCGTATGTCTACGCGCTCAAGAAGCTTCCGGTGGCGATCGTGGCGATTTATACCTTCGTCAATCCGATCGTGGCCGCGGCGCTCGGATGGCTCATCTTCCGCGAGCAGTTTGGGATTCGGGAGGCTCTTGCCATGGGCATCATCTTCCTCGGCGTCGCGATCGTCAAGCGTTTCGGGGAAGGTCCGCGGAAGGCGGGGCCGCCGCTAAGCGAACCTACTCCTTCTCCAGCACTTTCGCCCCCATCAGCCCGCCAAGGGTCGGCAGCAAAGTGAAGATGAAGAAAAGCATGAAGAGAGAGAAGATCACCAGGGTGGCGATGCCCGTCGGGCTCTCCATGAGCCGGAACGCTTCTTCCACGTCGACGCCCGGCGCGCCCTGCGCCTCGATTTGCTCGCGATAGAATGATGCAAGCCCGCCCTGGGCGCTGATCACGGCGAGGGTGATCGTGAATACGATCGCGGCGATCGCAAAGCAGAAGATTCCCGTGATCCAGCCCATCCGCGCGCCCATGCCGGGCGATAGCTCGATTCCCGCCCGGCGATTGTAACGGTGCACCGCGAAAAATCCAGCCCCCGTCAGGCAGACGATCACCCAGATGAAGTTGAGCGGAATCGGTATCGGAAGTTGCGCCAGCAACGATGCGATGGCGGCCGCAAACAGCCCGATCCGGACCGCATCCCGGTTGCTGAAGTTCACTTCCACTGGCGAGGCCCGCTTGCCGCGTGGCGGCGCGTTCGCCGCCTCGACGATCACTACCGGCCGCTCCTCCATCACCGGCGCGTCGAACTGCGGTCTGCCGCACTTGTGACAGAAGCGGGCGTCCGGCGGCAATTGAGCCCCACAGCTACAATGTTCCGGCACACGATCAGTTTCCCTCACACGGCCATTGCAGGCAAGTGAATCGCACCCTGGGCGGCTCGGCGCCGCAGTTTCTGCGTGGGCGGCCCGCAAGATCTGCAAGCGCGCGACCCGATTTCTATTGCCGAAGGGCTGGAATTCCCTGAACTTAGATGCG
>CAYLSS010000243.1:0-6431 GCA_964385765.1 uncultured Solibacteraceae bacterium | reverse complement strand
GCTCGGAAAGCGGTTGTACACAAGGCTCAGTGACATCACCAGCACCCCCAGGATGGCGATCCACATGAGAATATTCAGGTGCCACAACCCCGGAAACAAATGAGCCGGCGACAAATAGGTCAGCACAACGTAGATAAGAGTGAAGAAAATCGTCATGGAAACGCCTAATCCAACCTATCGAACCCCTGGAGACCGGCTCCACAGCCCGGCCGCCAACGCGTTAAATGCCGTGCTTCGAGCACTCATCTCCTGGCGGGCTCGCTCCTCCGAATAGCCTCGCTTCCTCAGAACTCCAGTTTCGCTCAGTGGGGCCGGATGGTTCAATGGGTACTCCCGCCTTCCGTTCATCTCCGGCGTTCCGGCTTCCTGGGCACGCCAGTCGCCCGGAGTACGGCATTCCTCAGGCCCCACGCCGTCACATAATGCCGTTCCAGGTTCCGCCGGGAGCACTCTTGTTCGATCACCTCGAACGCTTTATCCAACCCTTCTTGAAGCAAGGGCCCTCTGTTCCTCTCCTCGGCTCCGTGGGTGTAGAGTTTAAGAAAAACGTCCTCGCCAATCCGCGGCGCCAGATCAAGCCACCGCCGGGCGCGCTCCAATGTCGGCGGGTCATAGCATGCCAACTCGCCGCTCTCCATGCGCGGGATCAGCCTTCCGCGCCACCGCAGGCCGAGCGGGCCGGGAATCATGAGCAGATCTCCTGACCCCATCCGGCCGCGCCGAACCGGAATTCCCCGGTTGTACGACTTCGGCCTCGCCGGATTGTCGACCGCCCAATAGATCCGATTCACCATGCTTGCCTGGCTCGGCGACGTGCTCGAAGGCATGGTGAAGTCTGCATAGCAACCCAGCTCGCGCAGCAGCGTGATTTCGTTGTTGAGACCGCAATGCAACCCTCCCGGCAGCGAGTTGTCCAGCGCCCAGTTGCCGTGGATGAACCCGAAAACCAACTTGCCCTTCTCCCTGCGCAGCAGTCCGTGCCGGGTGTGCAATGTCTCAATGAAGCTCGACATGCGATCCACGAAGACCGACTCGCCTTCCCGATCGTGGTGAATATGGACCTCAACATCGCCCACCCCGCGTTCCACCAAACCCGCTAACCGATCCAGAACCTCCGGTCGATACTCCTCCTGCGGGTAGAAAAACGTATACTGCGCCGGCTTGCCGGCCGAATCGCTCCTCCTCTCGGCGATCGCCGCCCAACCCGCTGCATACTCCTCCACAATCCGCACCGCCTCGGTCTCCTCGGCACTGTTGCCAACCGGCTCATAGTGGTCGGCAATCACCACCCAAACGCGTGCCGGCTGCACCCTGGGGAGCGCAGTCAGACGCAGTAAGCGGTCTTCCATGTAGCCGGGAAGCCACAACTGCCCATTTCGCGGCAGCCGTATCATGTTGAAGGAGCGAGTCCAGAGTTCAGTTCACACCCCAGGGCACGAGTGCCAACGCAGCAGAGGCGCTGATGAGCCCTTGCGGAAACCCAAAGTATAGCAGACGATGAGGCACTCTCCACAGCACCGCGGACTGCACGCATCCGGCCCGAAATAAGCTGAAAGCTGGCGGGAAGTGGTGATACCATGAAGCGGAACGGGTCACCAGACACCTCCCCATCTGAAAATGAGAATCGATTGGCGCGCCAAGGCGATGACCCAGAAGGCCTTGAGTGCTGTGCCCGGCGGACACCGCATCAATAGTTGGCTGCAGCGGGCCGTCGGGGGACTCCGCGACTTTGAAAGCAACGTCGACGGCAAGTTCAGCTCCGACTGGCTGGTGATGGTTTCCGCCATGCGCAAGCAGGGAAAGGATCCGTCCGGGCTGTCCTACGTGGAAGTTGGGACCGGCTGGTACCCGACCCTTCCCGTTTGCTTCTTCCTGGCCGGGGCTCGCTCCTGTGTGACGTTCGACATCTCGCGTCTTGTCGATGAAGATCTCACCCGGCGCATGCTGCGACGCCTGGAACGGCATCTGCCCTCGATTGCAACAGCTTCCGGTCGTCCTCTCGAGCATGTGCAGGCCGACTACAATCTCCTCTGCTCGGCCACAAACATTGACGAGTTGCTGTCGCGGGCCCGCATCGAGTACCGTGCGCCGGCCGACGCCGGCGACAATGGCTTGTCCCCGGGCAGTGTTGATGTATGCTTCTCCAACAGTGTGCTCGAGCACATTACGCCTGATGCGCTCGATCGCATCTTCAGCGACACCCGCCGCGTGCTCAGGCTCGACGGACTCGCCATTCACAGTGTCAACTGTGGCGATCACTACGCCTACTTCGACCCGCGCATCACGGCCATCAACTACCTCGCATTCACTGAATCTCAATGGCGGTTCTGGAATTCGAGCCTGCATTATCAGAACCGGCTTCGACCACGGGATTTCTTGTCACGGGCCCGGCGCGCCGGGTTCCGCATCGTCCATGCCGCCGTCCGGCCGCAGCCTGATTTGCTGGCGCAACTCCCCCACCTGCGGATTGCCCCTGAGTTCCGCCACTATCCACCCGAGGAATTGTGCGCCACCACGGTCGACTTCATCGCCGAGCCAGCGCAGCAATGACTCGCAGGCGACCTTCCCTCCTGCTCCTCTTACAGCCGGTACCCTGAACTCGACGCATCCTGGTAAAACATCTTTACCGTGTCAAGCGAGTATTCGTCGAGGTCCTTGCCGACCAGCCGGACCTTCTTGAGAATGTCGGGCGTGGCTGTAATAATATGACACCCGAGGGCGTCCGCCTGGAAGATGTTCAGCAACTCCCGGGGGCTGGCCCACAGCAGTTCCTGCTCCGGATGCGGCCGCATGAGCGCGACCGCCTCGGCCATCATCGGAACGGGATCGAGCCCCGTATCGGCCACGCGTCCGGCGAAGACCGAGATCACCGATGCCGCTCCCCCGGCCAGCGCCGCCGAGACCTCGCGCACCTGGGCCAGCGTCATGATCGCCGTTACGTTGACCTTGATCCCCCGATGCGAGAGCTTGTGGATGAGTTCCAGGGAAGGCTCCGTCCTGGTGTTGGTCACCGGGACTTTGACGTACACGTTGTCGGCCCACCCGGCAATAATCAGCGCCTGCCGCTCCATCTCATCGAATTCATCGGCGAACACTTCGAAGGAAATGGGACGGTCACGAATCTCGGTCAGGATGTCCTTCGCAAACGCCTCATAATCGGTGATGCCGGCCTTTTGCATCAGCGTCGGATTGGTCGTGAATCCCCCGATGTGCGGCTGACGGTACAGTTCCAACATGCTCGATTTGTCGGCTCCGTCGGCAAAGATTTTGATCTTGAGATCATCGATTGACTTCATCGCGAATAGCCTCCTCCTGATTGACAATCCAAGCAACCGCCGCCGCGAGATCCCCGCAGCGGTAGTCCGGCGGCGCCGCCGGCGCGCGCTCGGCATAACCGTAGTCAATCCAAACGGTTTTCGTTCCAGCAGCCTGACCGGCCTCGATATCCCTCCATCGGTCGCCGATCATGTAGCTCCCCTCCAACTCGACGGAATGTTTCCGCGCCGCCTCCAGCAGCAGGCCCGGTCGCGGCTTCCGACATGGACATTCGTCCCCATCATCATGGAAACATACCAGAAAATCGTCGATCGGCAGCTCTCTGGCAAGCCCCGCATGTATCTCTTCGACCGTCGCCCGGCTTGTCTTACCGCGAGCCACGTCGGGCTGATTGGTGACGACGATGAGCAGGAACCCCAGCTCGCCCAGACGTCCCAGCTCCCCGGCCGCCCCGGGCATGACGGCGACTTCCTCCGCCGACGCCGGCGGATACGGTTTCCCATCGCGAACAACCGCCCTATTGATCACCCCGTCCCGATCCAGAAAGACGGCTCTTCGCCCCCCCTTCAGCGAACTGATTCCCACTTCGTCTCCGCCTGCTTTAAGCTCGGGTGCGAAACCAGCAAGTGCCAGACGATAGCCTGAAAAGCTTCCGAATGCGGCGTCGTGTGAACCGGATTGACCGTCGGCACGACCACCGCCGCTTCGGCCACCTTCGCCGTGTATCCCCCGTCCCTCCCGACGATTCCCACGATGGTAGATCCCACTGACCGGCCGTAGTCGAGCGCCGCCACCAGATTCGCGCTGACGTTCTTCTCGCGGTTGCCCCCGCCCACCGAAAACACCAGCAGCGCATCCCGGGACTCGAGCCGGCTGCCGCGCAGCCAGGCCTCGAACACCGAGGTCCATCCCTCGTCGTTCGTGCGCGCTGTCAACTCCGAGACATTGTCGGTGGGAGCGTAGGCCTCGAAGCCGGCGATCTTCCGGAAGTCGTTGACGGCGTGTGACGCATTCGCCGCGCTTCCGCCCACACCCAGTATGAACAAACGCCCGCCTTCCCGCCGCGTCTTGGCGAGCAGATTCGCCACCCGCTCGATCACTTCCAAGTCGAGCTCGTCGATGATGCGTTTCGCTTCCTCGAGGTACTCTCCCGCAAAGCTCATGGTTTCGGCAACTCCTGTCTCCCGGTCGACAAGTACTGTCTCAGATCGCGAATCCCTTCAAAGGACCCGATCTCGTAAAAGCGCTCCTGCACTTCGTATGCCGCCAATTCGTTCCGGCTCAGCAGATCCTGATAGACAAGCGCCAGATCGAAAGCTCCCCGGCGGCTACCAGTTTCCGATGTTTCGAACGCCGTTCGCTGGAACACGCCGAGCCCGTAATCGATATGACGCATTCGGGGCGTCTTGTTCTTCTTGTCGTAGGCCCGGATTTGTTCCCCGTCGAACTCCACGTTGCTCGTGTCCCACCGGCCTTCATTGCGGTACACCGTCATCAGACCCGCTCGTCCCCTGCGATCGAATGCGCTCTGGACGGACGGGTAATCACAGGCGAGGTAGGAATCTCCATATATCACCAGGAAACGGTCGCCGAGAAGCGGCAGCGCCTGCCGGATCGCCCCGCCGGTTCCCTGCAAATCTGGGCCGTCCTCGGAATACGCCACTTCCAGCCCATATCGGCCGCCATCGCCGACGTACTCCCGGATCCGGTCGCCCAGAAAGCCGCTACAGAGCACGATCCGCCGGGCCCCCGCACTCCTCAACAGCCGCAATTGATGCGCGATAAATGGCTCGCCGTTGATCTCGATCAGTGATTTCGGCTGCGATTCGGTTACCGGACGCAAGCGCGTCGCCAGGCCGCCGGCGAGAATCGCCACTGGGTACAAGCCGTCGCTCATGACTCGTTGACCACTCGCGTGCCTTCGAAGTCGAATCGTATCCGCACTTCCCGCAACCCGGCTTTCGCCATCGCTTGCCGCAACTGCAGCCGGTTCTCGGTATAGAACATCAGAAATCCGCCCCCGCCGGCGCCGATCACCTTCCCGCCAATCGCGCCGTTGTCTCGCGCCAACTGGTAATAGCGGTCGATTTCCGAATTGCTCATTCCCTTTGAACGCTTCTTCTTGTGCTCCCAGTGCACGTGCATGAGCTCGCCAAAGCGATGCAGGTCATCCTGCTCGAGAGCCTCCCTGCATTGCTGTCCAAGCTGCTTGACAAAGTGCAGGTTGTCGATCATCGAGCCGTCGTTGCGCCGGCTGCGCGAGTCCTGATCCTTGAGGAGGGAAGAGGCGCTTCGGGTGTAGCCGCTGAAGAACAGCGCCAGACCGTCTTCCAGGTTGTGGACGGTCGATTCGGGCAGCCTCAGCGGTTCCACCTTGACTTCGTCGTTCGGGAGGAAGGTGAAGCACGTGATCCCGCCGAAGGCGGCAATGTACTGATCCTGCTTTCCGATCGGTTCTCCCAATCGGTCGATCTCGATTTCGCAAGCCTGTTCGGCCAGGTCCTGTGGGTGGACGAAGTTGCGCTTGAGCAGATGCAGCCCCCGCAGCAGAGCCGTCGTGAAGCTTCCCGATGAGCCGAGACCCGTCCCGGCCGGAATATCGGACATGCTGGCGATCTCGATGCGAGTATCCAGGCCCACCAGCCGCAGCGCCTCTCGAATAATCGGGTGCGTGACTTCGCCCACCGAATCGACCTTCTCCAGGCTCGAGTACTTCAGAATAATCTGGTCGACAAACGGCTCATGGATGGTCAGGTACACGTACTTGTCGATCGCCGCGGCCAAAACTATGCCGGTGTGCTCGCGATAATAGGACGGCAGATCCGTGCCGCCCCCGCCCAGCGAGATCCGCAGGGGACTCCGTGTGATGATCACAATTCAGTTCCCGAGAAATGCGCAGTGTCGGTGAGCTTTTCTCCTCCTCCGCCGTCCGCTCCGCCAGTTAAGGAAAGGCATCGCTTCCGGGGTGCGCCAGCGCCGGGCGCCGCTCACACTCCCCCAATTCTACAGACCGGTTCCCATGCCCGGAAACCGAAATCATCCACGCGGACCGCATCCGGGTACGAGTACGGTATAACTGTTCAGGGGCTGTCCAGCCCGACTTCGAGTGAATTCCTCAGGAGACCAAGCGTGAACTTCCTCGTGACTGGAGCCGC
>CAYLSS010000242.1:5909-6440 GCA_964385765.1 uncultured Solibacteraceae bacterium | reverse complement strand
ACAGTCGTTGAAACGCCGCGGGCTGCTTTTCGTAAAGCTGGGCGAGATAGTGAAGCGCGGTATCGGGATCGGCCGATGCATTCAGCAGGATGCCGACGCGGCGCAGGGCCTCTGACGGTACCTCCGCCGCCAGTTTTGCGAGGTTCGAATCGGCTCGGGCGCTATCGCGAAACGGAATTTCTCGTGAGCGGATACCCATGCACTCCCAGACGACGTAGTCTGTCTCTGGCTGGATTATGACACAGCCCAGTTTTGCGATGTTTGACGGTGCGCGGTTTCTCCATTACGCGGCGATGAAACTCCGGTATTCCGGGGCTATCAGTGGGTCAAAGCGTACATGACGTAGTTGATGCCGAGCTGGTAGGCGAGTGAGGCGTAGCGCTCTGGATACTGAGGATGGTCGGCCCATTCCCACGCATCACCGACGTCCATGTTGAAGCAGATCGCCACCTGTATGTGTCCGTCTTCATCGAGGATCGCCCGCCAGTGGGGGACGACGCCGCCGCGCTCCACGCCGCCCTGGTGGACCAC
>CAYLSS010000242.1:2389-5899 GCA_964385765.1 uncultured Solibacteraceae bacterium | reverse complement strand
GTTGAAGCCCGGAATGCGTGTCCGCTCGCTGAGGTCATAGACGGTGTGGAAGATTGGTGCGTCGTCGGGCAGCTCGATCACGTGGGCGCCGGGAAGAATGCGACTCATCCCGGCCATGAAACTGTCCCACTCCCACTCGGCGTGGAAGTCATCGACCATGAGAAAGCCGCCCCGCCGCAGGTATCGCCGGAGCCGCGCCGTCTGCGAGTCGCTGAGCACCCAGTCGCCGACGGCCACGGCGTACAGCCATGGCCAATCAAAGATCTCATCGCTGTCGACATCAACGATGTGCTCGACCGAGCGGGCGTCCACTCGGGTGAGCCGCTGCAGTCCCTGGATGAAGAGGCGATCGGAGCGGTTGGCGTCGATGCCCCATCGGGCATAGCCGCCGCGGCCGTCGAACTGAGCGCGGAATCGAAGCCGGGCGAAAGCGAACTCCGTTTCTTCCCAGGCATCCGGAGGGTCATCCACCGGGTTTTGCATCTCGTACTCGTACATCGCCCAGCGCCGTTCCCCGCGAGCTGATTGGGCACTGCTCCACGCGGCAAAGAAGATCATCCCAGCCAGGAGGAAAGCGCCCAGCGGCCTCCACCCAGTCATTGCTTCCATTCTACGTAGATGCCGGAGGTGAACGGAGACGGTGCAATATACCTGCGGGCGATCCCCTCCGGCGCGGCAAAGCGCAGCCGCTGATGCACACTGTGGCCGGATGCCGGAGCTAGACGGGCGTGGCGAGCAGCATGATCGGGCAGCCGGCGCTCACTCGTCCCGGTGTTAGGACCGAGGCATAGAAGCCCGCCAATCCCCACTTGGGAGATGACGGGTCGCCGGCTTCGGCCTGGGCGTCAAAGGTCGCTTTTTCGATGCCCTTGCCGTAGACGGAGATGGTCTTGCAAGGCTGGCGAAGCCTGGTGATCTCGATGATCGCGTCCCCGACGCGAAAGCGCTGGCCGGCGCGGAAGCGGCGGCGATCGAGGCCGCTGGTGGTGAGGTTCTCGCCGAGCGCGCCTGGATAGACAGGAAACCCGGCCGCCTTGAGTTCATCGATTGCCTCCACCGGCAGCAGCAGAACGGCCTGCCGAGGCCCGCCATGCGACTCCGGGTGCGCTACCGCGTCGCCTTCCAGGCCCAGGGGACCGAGGAAGGCTTCGGGAACGGGCCGCTTGGGAACACCGCCGGGCGAGACGTTCACCTGGAGTAACGCGCCTTGCATCTTTTCAGTGTAGGCGAGAATCGCGGGCGATCCTTCGTGGGGAGAATTGGGGAAGGAAGAGACCGGAAAGGAAAAGGGGCGGTCGACAGGGATCCGCCTTTTTGAACACAGGGGGTTGTGCAGAACCGCTCAGACCGGCGGACGCGGCCGGCGGAGGATGGGCGTCCACCCTCCGCGGCCGAAGTCGATGTGCCGGCTCGATCTAGATGTCGTAATAAAGCGCAAACTCGTATGGGTGGGGCCTAAGACGCACCGCCTGGGCCTCGGCGTTCAGCTTGTAGTTGATGTAGGTCTCGATCAACTCCTCAGTGAAGACATCGCCCTTGGTAAGGAAATCGTGGTCCTCCTGGAGGCATTCGAGGGCTTCGTCGAGGGTTGCCGGCATCGAAGGCACGCCCTTCATTTCTTCGGGGCTGAGGTCGTAGATGTCCTTATCGAGGGGGTCGCCGGGATCGATCTTGTTCTGGATGCCGTCGAGACCGGCCATGAGCATGGCCGAGAAGGCGAGGTAGGGGTTGCACGACGGATCCGGCGGGCGGAACTCTACCCGCTTGGCCTTCGGGCTCGCCGAATACATCGGAATACGTACCGCGGCCGATCGGTTCCGGCGGCTATAGGCGAGATTGACCGGCGCCTCGAAGCCGGGTACCAGGCGCTTGTAGCTGTTGGTGGTCGGAGCGATCAAGGCAGAGAGGGCGCGCGCATGCTTGAGCAGGCCGCCGATATAGTGCATCGCCATCTCACTCATGCCGGCATAACCGTCACCGGCGAACAGCGGCTCGTCGCCTTTCCAGATTGACTGGTGAGTGTGCATGCCGCTGCCGTTATCAGTGAAGATCGGCTTCGGCATGAAGGTCACGGTCTTGCCGGCGCGGTAAGCGACATTGCGGACGATGTACTTGTACAGCATCATCGAGTCAGCGGACTTGAGCAGGGTGTTGAAGCGCTGGTCGATTTCGCCCTGGCCGCCCGTGGCCACTTCGTGGTGATGGCATTCGATGGGGAGGCCGCACTCGAGCATGGTCTGGACCATCTCGCTGCGGAGATCCTGGTAGTGATCGGTCGGAGGCGTCGGGAAGTAACCTTCCTTGTAGCGCGGCCGGTAGCCGAGGTTGTTCTCTTCGCGACCGGAGTTCCAACGGCCCTCCTCGGCGTCGATGTAGTAGTAGCCGCTGTGCTCGTTCTGATCGAACCGAATGTTATCGAAGATAAAGAACTCGGCTTCGGGCCCGAAGTATGCGATATCGCCGACGCCGGTCGCCTGCAGGAACTTCTCAGCCTTGCGGGCAATCCAGCGGGGATCACGCTCGTAGTGCTGGCGGGTGATTGGATCGACAATGTCGCAGAGCAGAACCAGGGTTGGCGTGCGGGCAAAGGGATCCATGTACGCCGTGGTGGCATCGGGAATCAGCAGCATGTCGCTTTCGCTGATCACCTGCCAGCCCCGGATGCTGGACCCGTCAAAACCGAAGCCCTCTTCGAAGGATTCGTGTGAGAGCTGGGTCATCGGGTACGAGACGTGCTGCGACAGGCCGGGTAGGTCAGTGAAGCGAAGATCGAATTGCTTCGCTCCCTGTTCTTGTGCATATGCCAATACTTCTCTTGGACTCATTAATCCTCCATGGGGATGGCTGTTGGTTGCGGAATCTGGAAACTACATGCGTAGTGGGCGACATCGACGTCGTCCGGGCTGTTTTCACAACCCCAGCAAGGACTTAGGATAGCGTGTCGCCGGAAAGTCGTCCAATAGAAATAACTTATGAGGCGTATCGCGGCGGCGAAGGCGGGTAGCGTAGGGTAAAGAAAGGCAGCGCGATGGAACAGTTGGCGATCAGCTTCGAGCCGCAGCGGCAGATCTTCACGGTGGCCGAGATCACGCTCGCGATTGGAGCGGTGCTGGAGTCGGAGTTTTCCGACGTTTGGGTCTCGGGTGAGATTTCGGGCTCTAAGCGGGCGTCGAGCGGGCATTACTACTTCACGTTGAAGGACGGACAAGCGCAACTGCAATGCGCCTGCTGGCGAACCAACGTCCGGTATCTTCGATTCAAGCCGGAGGACGGCATCGCCGTGCTGGCGCGAGGACGGATCGAGGTCTATCCGCCGCGGGGCCAATATCAGTTGATCGTCGAGGCGCTGGAGCCGCAGGGATACGGCGCGCTGCAACTTGCTTTCGAACAGTTGAAGAAGCGCCTGGCCGCTGAAGGACTCTTTGCTCCGGAGCGAAAGCGGCCGCTGCCGCCGTTTCCGGCGCGGATCGGCATCGTCACGTCACCGACGGGGGCGGCGGTCCGCGACCT
>CAYLSS010000242.1:643-2379 GCA_964385765.1 uncultured Solibacteraceae bacterium | reverse complement strand
TGCTGACAGAGCGCTGGCCGGGCATCCAGATACGCCTCTACCCGGCCGCCGTCCAGGGTACGGGGTCGGTGGCGGCGGTAATTCAGGGGATCGAGTATTTCGGCGGCTCGGGCTGGGCGGAGGTGGTCATTGTGGGCCGCGGCGGCGGTTCCCTGGAGGATTTGTGGACGTTCAACGAGGAGGCTGTCGCCCGGGCCATCGCCGAGTGCCCCGTTCCGGTCGTCTCAGCGGTGGGGCACGAGACCGACTTCACCATCGCTGACTTTGTGGCCGACGCACGCGCGCCGACTCCGTCCGCGGCCGCCGCAATGGTGGTTCCCGAGCGGCGGGAGGTGCTCGAACGGGTGGGCGGGCTGGTCAACCGGATGGGACAGGCCGCGCGATACCGTTTGGCGAATGCCCGCATCCGGCTGCATGAGCGCGGAGTGGAGCGGGGCGCCGCACTTCTCCGCCGGCGTCTTGGGGCGGCGGGGCAGCGGGTCGATGATCTGGGTTTCCGGATGCGGGAGCGGGTCACGGCTCAGCTCAAGCGTTGTCGCTCGTGGTGGCAGGACCTCGCTAACCGTCTGGCGCGCCGGGATTTACGACTACAGTTGTCGGAGGCGAGGGCGCGGCTGGCGAAGGCGGACGTCGCACTGGTCCAGCAGATGCGGTCGCGGCTGGCCCAAGCTGCCGGACGGTTCGAGCCGCTCGGGGTGAAACTTGACCAGCTCAGCCCGCTGGCGGTGCTCGAGCGCGGGTATGCCATCGTGCAGGACGAGCAGGGCCGGGTTATCAAGGATGCCCGGGAGGCGCCACCCGAAACGCGGCTCGGTGTACTGCTGCGGAAGGGGCGGCTGAAAGTTTCGGTGGAGGAGAGCATGGGCAGCCGCGATGAACCGGAGCAGGGATGAGAACCTCGCAGGCAACAGTCTGAAGCAGTTACGGTCCACGCCGAAATCGTAAGCTTCTCCGAAGATTCGTTCGATAAGAAGTGAGGAGATGAAGTGGACCGCTCTGGCCGTGGCCTTGTCGGCCTTTGCGGGAGGACTGGCCGTCTTCCCGATTGTCGAAACCGCTGTTCGCCTGGACCGGGCCAGTCCGCTGAGGGAGCCTGTTTTCATTGTCTGGTCGTATCTGCTGATGCGTTTTGACAGCCCGGTGGCGGCCGGCTACTGGTTCCTTTATCTCGTCCGGGTGGTGGGCCTGCTGGTGGCGCTGGGCTACTGGGCCGTCGCCGCGCGAGGGGTTCGCATACGAAACTGGATGCTGGCCATCCTGATGGCTCTCATCCTTCCCGGGCTCTATGAAGGGTTCGCGGTAGCCCATGCCGTGCTCTGTCTGACGATGGGCCAGGTCGAAGCCGGGGTCCCCAAGCCCCCGTATTGGGATGCGATTCTTGTCTCGCTCCTGGCGGTTCTGCTGCTCACGTCGGCCGCCAGCTTTGGAGGGAGAGTTCCCAGGGATCGTTCTGTCTCGTCCTTGTGACAAGCAGCCGGCGTTGGGTAACGGTGGCGCCTCAGAGCCGCAGTTCGTAGCCGGCCTGCTTCATCCCTTCGATGATTCGCTCGCGAATCGCCGTGACTTCGCCGGTGGTCAGCGTGTGATCCGGGGAAAACGCGGTCAGGCGGTAGGAGAGGGACTGCTTGCCTTCCGGGAGCGGCGGGCCGGTGTAGCGGCGGAGGTACTCGATGCTGACCAGGCTCTCGCCGGCCAGTTCGGCCAGGCGGCGCTGGATGTCGCCAACCAATTCCCGC
>CAYLSS010000242.1:0-633 GCA_964385765.1 uncultured Solibacteraceae bacterium | reverse complement strand
CGGCGACCACCGAGAGATCGAACGCGCTTGACGGATAGCGATGCAGCGGGCGGTACTTGGCCGGGATTGCTTCCAGCTTTTGCAGGATCCGGAGGTCGATGTCGAGCAGCGAGGCCCGGCCATCGATGAGCTTCGGGTGCAGCTCGAAGATGCGTCCCAGTGTCTGCCCGCGCCAGTGGACGTGATAAGTGCGGTGCGGATGCTCATAGGACATCGCGCGGGCCGGGGTGACCTCGGCGCCCGGCATCAGGCATTCGGCCAGACGCTTGACCTCGAACAGGCCCGCGACGCCGTCGCCCTCATGCGCGTGGATGGCCGCCACGAAGTGGCCGACCTCGTCCGGCAGCTCGGCTTTTTCACCCTCCGCCGGCGCCGGTCCGCGGCGATGGATTTCGTATCCGATCTCGAACAGACGAAAGTTAGCGAAGTTTTTTGCATTGAGGCGGATGGCGCGAAGGGCGCTGGGCAGCAGGCTCTTGCGCAGATGTGTCTGATCAGAGGCGATTGGATTGAGCACGCGGACATGGTCGTCGAGGCTCCAGCCGAACTCGCGGACCATTTCTTCATTGACGAAGGAGTAGCTATAGATCTCGGTGAAGCCCTGCGCGACGGCCATGGACCGGAGGTCGTGGT
>CAYLSS010000241.1:3651-6443 GCA_964385765.1 uncultured Solibacteraceae bacterium | reverse complement strand
CGGTCGGGACCGCCCAGCCTATTGGTGCTTCCCTATGACTCGTGTTTCTCACTTTGTCCTCCTGCTCGCAGGGGTGCTGCTGCTAGCCGGCTGCGGCCAGCCCGCACCCGAAGAACCGGAAACCGCCGCGAGGCCCAACATCATCCTCGTCATGGCTGACGACGTCGGGTATGAATGCTTCGGCGCTTACGGCAGTACCCAATACAGCACGCCGAATCTTGACCGCATGGCCGCCAATGGCATTCGCTTTGACCACGCCCATTCACAGCCGGTGTGCACGCCGAGTCGCGTCAAGGTCATGACCGGTCTGTCCAATATCCGCAACTACTCGGGGTTTTCCATTCTGAACCGTGACCAGCGCACCTTCGGTCACATGCTGCAGGAGGCCGGCTATCAAACGATGGTCGCGGGCAAATGGCAATTGCTCGGCGCCGAGCACTATGATGAACGCTTCCGCGGCAAGGGAACCTGGCCGTCGGAGGCGGGCTTTGACCGCCATTGCCTGTGGCAGGTGGACAAGCTCGGATCGCGTTTTTGGGAGCCGCTCCTCACCATCGACGGCGAGGACCGGCAGTTCGCCCCCGAACAATACGGCCCCGACATCGTCACGGACTACATCTGCAGCTTCATGGAAGAGAACCGGGATCAGCCCTTCTTCGCCTATTACCCGATGATTCTCGTCCACAGCCCATTTCTGCCGACACCCGACAGCGAAGACCGCGAAAGCAAAGACAAACAGCGTAATTTCGAGGATATGGTGGCCTACGCGGACAAGCTCGTCGGACGTCTGGTCGCCAAGACCGAGGAGTTGGGCATCGCCGATCGCACGCTGATCCTGTTCACATCGGACAACGGCACACACCGGTCACTCGAGTCCACGCTTCACGGCCGCACCATTCCGGGCGGGAAAGGACTGACCACCGACTACGGTACCCACGTTCCGTTCATCGGCTATTGGCCCGGCGTGATTCCCGCCGGACAGGTCTCCGACGAACTCATCGACTTCACCGACTTTGTGCCGACCCTGCTGAGTCTGGCGGATGCGCCCCTTCCGGAGTTGCGGGACGGACGTAGCTTTCTGCCATTCCTCAAGGGCGAGCGCGGCGAGATCCGCGAATGGCTGTTTACATACTACAATCCGCGGCCGGAGCGGTCGGGAGACCCGGACTGGTACGCACCCGAAACCCGCTACACTCGCGACCAGCGCTGGAAACTCTATGGCAGCGGCGAGTTTTTCGATACTCAGGAAGATCCATTCGAAAAGAACCCGCTCACCGCTCTAAGCGAGGGGTCGGATGCCGCAAACGCTAGAGAAAAGTTGGCCAAGGCGATGGAAAGCATGCCGGACGAACCCCAGACCCTGCTGGAGTTCGCCCCCTGATCTCGGCGCCAAGCTGCCCGGGACCGCCCATTCTTTGGGCCGGGACCGTTACCGCCTACACTTCCGGCAGCGGTTGTTCATCGCCGACCTGCCGCTGCCAGGTCGCGATCCGTTCCCGCAGGCGGCGCACTGTTGCGCGATGCTCCGGCCGGTAGTAGAGGTTCTGGAGTTCCAGCGGGTCGTCGCGGCGATTGCAGAGCAGACAATTGTCGCCGTCGTAGACGGCCATCTTCCAGCCGTCCGCGGCAATGATCGCCCGTCCGTTCGCTTCTTCTCCTCGAAGATGCCATTCACTGAACACCGCGTCTTCCTGCCCGCGAGTTCCCTCGAGTACCGGAACAAGGCTCTTGCCTGGCAGCGTGTCGGGCGGTTGTCGTCCCAGCAGGTCGAGCATCGTTGGTACCAGGTCAATGTGGCTCACGGGCGCTTGGAAAGTGAACGGCTTCTGCTCGCGAAACCCCACGTGCAAGAGCAGCGGTGCTCGAACCGACTCCTCGTACATCACCCGCTTGGTCACGAGACTGTGGCTGCCCATCTGATCTCCATGGTCGCTGGTGAACACGATGATCGTATTGCCGGCCTGTCCGGATGCCTCGAGCGCCCAAAGGATACGGGCGATTGCCTGGTCCACCTGCGCGCACAGTCCCGCGTAGTTGCGGTTCAGACGCTGCCAGGCCTCGCGTGAGGTCAATTCGATAGCGCCTGACTTGAGCCCCACCGTCTTGTTGCGATTCTGGGAGTAGAATTCCGGTTCGCGTTCCACCGGTCCCGTGCCGCAGTTAGCCGGCACCGGAGCATCGCCGGCTGGATGCAGTTCGTCGTGCGGTCCGAAGAACGGCGAGTGCGGCTCGAGGAAATTGACATACAGCATCCACGGCTCGGACCGATTCTCCAAGACGAACCGTGACGCCTCACGAGCTAGGAATACAGGCTTACAGTCCTCGACCGGCAGCCGGCAAGCGAAACCGCGCGAGAAACGGTTGCCGGGACCCGGTTCATATCCCCGCTCGACAAGAAAGTGGTGGTAATCGCTGCGGGCGCCCGGGTCGCGGCCTTCCGAAAAGTGCTGCGTATAGCCGTCCTCGATGGACACCCACTTCTCCATGCCATGCTGCGCGAAGACCTCATCGCCCAAGTGCCACTTGCCCATGTAGCCTGTCCGATAAGCCGGGTCGCCGAGCAATTCGGGCAGTGTTTTGGTTTCCTTCCGCAGCGGGACATTGTTATTGGTGCAGCCGTTCTGGTGCGGCCAGAGCCCGGTCATCACAGTGGATCGGGAGGGCGTGCAGACAGGTTGG
The DNA here is from genome assembly GCA_964385765.1 of uncultured Solibacteraceae bacterium. Classification (GTDB taxonomy): domain Bacteria; phylum Acidobacteriota; class Terriglobia; order Bryobacterales; family Bryobacteraceae; genus CAWELS01. The sequence continues at coordinate 3,764 of CAYLSS010000241.1, read as the reverse complement.
GAAACGTAGGCGCGATCGAAGACCACGCTCCGGGCGGCCAGATGGTTCAGCGTAGGAACCCGATAGCCCGTTTGACCGTAGGCGGCCATCGTGTCGGCGCGCTGCTGGTCGGT
>CAYLSS010000241.1:0-3641 GCA_964385765.1 uncultured Solibacteraceae bacterium | reverse complement strand
CCACAGGAAGAGGAGGTTCGGCCTATCGCCCGGCCGGCGGCTCGCCCGCAGGACGCCCGGCGCGGCAGGCGCCACGGCCAGCGACCGGAGCACATCTCGGCGGCTGATCATACCCACTCAGCTTAACATCGCTTAAGAACGACACCGGCTCCGCGCCCGTCCTCGACTCTACCCAGCCGACGGCGCTAACCGCGCCCAGCGCTACCGGCGCTCCCCATATCTTTGTCCTGCTCAACGGAGACCTCGTACGGAATGTGCCCGTGCCGTCTCGACTTCCAATGCATTCAGACGCCCCTCGGCGAGCAGGCGGCGCTTTTTCAGCCAGAGGTACAGGCCGCTCGACAGCGCCGCGATGGTTAGAAGATCCAGAATGGCCCAGAGGACCTTGACAGGCAATCCGCCGTAGTCGCCGAAGTGCAGCGGCTGGGAAAGCAACAGCCCACTGACGTACCAGGGCAACTCACACCGATCCGTGACCTCGCCGGTCATCGCATCGATTAGAACCCGGTCTGAGCAGCTTAAGAGTAAGTGGCGTTTCTCCCTGCATGAAAGCTACGTAATGGTGCTTGCCGGCGAACGGATTGCCGGGAAATGCCATGAAGCTCAAGTCCATCCCCGGTTCTGCCGCGCGGACCGCATCGAGCGCCTGTTGCACTGAGCCTGGTCCACAGGTGGACCTGCAAAATCCGCTTGCGCCGCCACAGCCACTGCGGTCTGTCGAGGAATCCCACCTCTTTGTCTCCGTCACCCCCTGCCGCCCGAATTGGCGGGGGCGCGAATCTGCTCCAGATAAGCCGCGCTGTCGGCAACCATGGTAACTAGCTGCATAAACTGCGGCTCGGTCAGCGTCATCACCGTGAAACCGAGTTGCACATAGAGACAGCCGTTTTCACAGCGAGTGACGGAGCCGAAATCCTCGTGTTTCGCCAATAGTCTGGTCTGCATCCCAAGCCTCCTCAAAACTCATATCGCCAGCCGAACCGCACCCAGGCGGAGCTCAGCTCGCGGCCGTCATCCTTCGGCGGGGCCCGCGTCGTCGGGGCCGCCCGCCGCGCGAAAATACTCGAAGTTCGCCGCGCCGTCCGACACCATGGCCACGAACCGCATGAACTGCGCCTCGCTCATCGTCATCACAATGAACCCCAGTTGCACGTGAACGCAGCCGTGTTCGCAGCGGCTGATCGAGCCGAACTCTTCGTATTGCGCCAGAACCCTCGAATTCGATCGCATCAATGTGCCCCGCAAAACCCGTCGCGTAAACCGAATTGCGCGACCCGCGGTGAGGCACACGCTTCGGAGTAACGGCTGAAGCTGTCGCGCTTCGACAGAAAGCCGGAGGAGCCCGCGCTCGTCGATCGCTGCAATCCGGTTGCTCTATGCTCGATTGCGATCACGACGCCTGGCGCCACTCCACCTGTCGGGTCCGTCACCAGCCCGCTCAGTCTGCTGGAGCCGGTTTGCCCCCAAATGGCCGATGCCAGTAGAGCGCATAGGTAAGCTGTTACACGAACAGTGGTCTTGCCGCCGCCGATTCGTCTCGCGAACCGTTCAGTCATCCTCGCCTCCTCTCTCAGTTGCTATATATGCAATTGAGTAGCATGTAGATTGACTATATCCTTCCTGGAAGGGCTTGTCAAGAACAGAGGTTGATCCGGGGAAATGATTTCCGCGAATGAGAGGTTGCTGAAAATGATGGGGATACATTCAGGCTCATTCGCACCGGAGGTCAGCGGTGACCTCTTTGTTTCTTTTTCATGCCTCCCCAGGATAGATTTGCAATCGGATTGCGCTGGACTTCGGAGATGAGATAACATATCCACTGCAACACTGGATCAGTTTCCTCGGACAGGAGAGTTGGCTAGGAACAACTCAGATGCAAGACAAACTTCCGGAGCCGTGGTGGCACGACCACGTCTTTGGTTTGGACAAGCGGCGGACGGGCGAGCGCCGGACCCTTGTTGTTATCGCGGTTACCGGCGGAACCATGGTGGTGGAGATCGCGGCCGGCATCGCCTTCGGCTCCATGGCGTTGCTGGCGGACGGGCTCCATATGGCGTCTCACACGATGGCCCTGGGAATCGCCGCCTGGGCCTATGTCTACGCTCGCCGCCACGCCCGCGACCCCCGATTCAGTTTTGGCACGGGGAAGGTGAACTCGCTCGCCGGTTTCACTGGAGCGGTGCTGCTGGCCGTCTTCGCGCTGATGATGTCCTATGAGAGCGTGAACCGGTTCTTCCACCCGGTTGCAATCGTCTTCGATCAGGCGATTCTGGTGGCCATCATCGGCTTTCTCGTCAACGCGTTTAGCGTTGTCATCCTTGGCGGCCACCACCACTCGGAACAACATGGTGACGCCGGCCACCGGCACGACCACGACCATGATCACAATCTCCGATCAGCCTATCTGCATGTACTGGCGGACGCCCTGACCTCGCTCCTAGCCATTGGCGCCCTCCTGGGCGGAAAATACCTCGGCTTCGCCTGGATGGATCCGGTCATGGGGCTGATTGGCGCCATCCTGGTTTCACACTGGTCGATTGGACTCCTCCGCAGTGCCGGCCGTGTTCTCCTGGACTTCGAAGTGCCGTCTCACGTGAGCAACGCGATCAGTAAGTGTATCGACTCACACGACGGCAACCGCGTCACGGACCTTCATATCTGGACTATCGGCCCGGAAACTTACGCGGCCATTCTCACCATCGTCACGCCCACTCCAAGGCCCCCCGATCATTACAAGAAGCTGCTGCCGGCTGATCTTGGGTTGGCGCATGTGACGGTCGAGGTGCATAAATCCATCCCAGTGGCCCAGTCCCGAATCCAAGGAAACCGCGGTTGTCTGCGCTCGGTGTGACTCGTGGGCAGAAGAGCCAGACAGACACTCAGTCGCACGGTTCTGACGACGTGGCGCCAACATAGTCTCTGTGCTCGCTTGTTCCGGGACCGGCTGGGCTGTCCGGCACACGGGACGATGCTCAGATCGTGCCTGGCCATCCGGAAACAGTCCTCTATCTGCCGGCTCATCATACCCGCTCAGCTTACACCCGCTCAGGGAGGGCGAGTCCTACCCCTTCAAGACGTCTGGCTTGCGTTCAATCGCCTTCTTGCACCACAGACCGGGTACGAAGAAGTCCTGCCATTTTAGCCCGAGTTCCTTCGTCATCTGAATGGCGTATTCGCGGCGGCCCAGGTCGCGGGCGCTACCGTTGTTGGTGCCCCAGGAGAACTTGCAGCCGGCTTCTTTGGCGATGGCGAGGAAAGCCTTCGACGGCAGCTTGTAGCGGTTGTTGATCTCGATGGCCACCTGATTGGCGCGCGCGGCCTCGATCACGCGGTTCATGCGCTCTTCGGTCCACAGGCGGTCATACTCGCCGGCGATGACTTCCGGCAGGAAGGTGGGGTTGACGTAGATGTCGATGGGCTCGCTTTCGAGGATTCCGACCGTCCGGTCGACCAAGGTATCCATGAATTCGCGCGTGTCGTCGATCGAGCCGACTTCATTCGCGATCCAGAGACGCATGCGTTTGCCGCGGTTGTCGGTCCATGTCATCGAGTCGGTAAACAGGTAGTCGAACCGGCGGCACGCCGCGGTTGAGAACATGCTTGTCCACTCCCGCCCCTCGGCCTGCATGGCCGTGAAGACC
>CAYLSS010000240.1:2120-6454 GCA_964385765.1 uncultured Solibacteraceae bacterium | reverse complement strand
CCAGTTCGGTTCGCTCGAGATGCGCGACATGGCGGTTGACGTTCAGCCGCATGTCTACCTCGGCAAGGTGCGCGGCTGCTCCAGTTGGCTGAGCGACGCGAGCGGCGCCGCCTTTTCCACGCTGACCGGCCTCGCTCCGACCTTCATCCTGGAAAGCAGATAGGGGCCGCCGCGTCAGTCCGCCGCCTCGATGCGCTTTACCTCTACGTTTGCGCTCAGCCGCGCCACGCCGGCGGTGTGTCGGCTGTCGGCCACGGTGAACGCGACGGCGTCCTCCATCCAGTCGTGCCAGACGCCATCCGAATCGTGGGAAGCGGCTGTTACGGTGTAGTCCTGCGGGCATAGACCACAGGGGAAGCGGAAGGTGACCTCCACGGTCGTCCCGCCTTCCACGGGGCCGAACTCGATTCCCTCGAGTTCAGTGTTGGTTCCGTAGACTTCGAAGCCGATCCGCGTCCGGATCAGAATGCCCACGACCGGATTCGGCACATCCCGGCTGAACCGCACGCCGACGCGGACGCCCATCTGCTCACCGCCGTTCAAGCACATGGCCGGGCGGTCTTCCGCGTCCAGCGTCTGGATGGAGACCAGCTCGGCCCGGCCATCACCGCGGCGCAGCGAAGGGGTGAGCGGCTGCGAAATCGACCGGCCCCACTCGGCCAGGCGCCGGGCGATATGCCGGTGATAGCGATCAAGCACTTCTCGGGGATCGCCTCTCGCCGCCAATTGCCCTTCGCGCAGCCACCAGACCTCGTCGGAGTAGCCGCGAATCAGCTCCTGATCGTGGCTTGCGAAGAGGATGGTTGTGCCGGCCTGCCGCAGCCGCTCGAGGGCCATGAGGCAGCGGGCGCGGACCAGAGCGTCGTTCCGGGCAAGAGCATGATCGAGCGCCAGCACGCCGGCCGGACCGAGATTGAGCGGATCGCCAAGTGCGACCAGCCGCCGCGGCTCCGACGAGTACACCTCCCCGGACGACGGTTGCACCACGCCGGCCGCCAGTTGCAGTAAGGCGCTCTTCCCCGATCCGTCCTCGCCGATCACGCCGATGACCGCGCCGCTCGGCGCTTGCGCGGTCAACGGTTTCAGCGGTTCGAGGACCGCCTCGCGAAAGCTGAGAGCCATGCTATCTACAATAGCTGTTTGGCGGTGAGCAGACGCCGAGGGCGAGCAGCGACCTGGACGGAACAGAACACCATGAATTCCAAAACCGATAGACGCATGCGCGACGATTGGAACAGCCGCGCCCGCGAGGATGCGAAGTACTATGTCGCCTTCGGCCGCCGCAGCCAGGACGACGACGAGTTCTTTGCCACGGCCGACGAGATGGTGAACAGCTTCGAGAGCGAGCTGAAGCACCTTCCCGGTGACCTGCGGCCGCGAGCCCGGCGGGCGCTCGAAATAGGCTGCGGTCTCGGCCGCCTGATGCGGCCGCTTAGCCGCAGTTTCGGCGAGATTCACGGCGTCGACGTCTCCGACGAGATGGTCAGACTTGCCCGCGAGCAGCTCGCCGACATCCCTCATGCGCACGTCCACCACACGCCCCACTCGGACCTGCGCGCCTTTGCCGACGACTCGTTCGACTTTGTCTACTCCTACGCCGTCTTCCAGCACATCCCCGACGCCGACGTGGTCTATGGCTATTTCCACGAAATCCGCCGGGTCCTTAAAGAGGGCGGCTTCGCGCGATTTCAGTTCAACGGGCTGCCCCGGACAGAGGCGTCCTATGACACATGGAGCGGCGTCCGCCTGAGCGCGGAGGACGTGGCCGGATTTGCCCGCGACAACGACTTCCAACTGCTGGCGCTCGAGGGCCACGACACCCAATACATGTGGACCACCTGGCGCAAGCGTCCGACCGCCTGGGTCGCGGACCTGCCTTCGCATCCGGAAACAACCGCCCGCTTGCGCCGGATCACGAATTCGCATTCCAGCGAGCCGATTGCCCCCACCCGCGGCCGCTTCGCCGCAATCTCCCTCTGGATCGAAAACCTTCCCGGAGAGTGCGACCTGAACCAACTCGCCATCCGCATCGGAGGTGTGCGAGCGACAGCCACCTACATCGGTCCGCCGGCCGTCGATGGGCTGCGCCAGCTCAATGCGTATCTTCCTGCCGGCCTGCCGACGGGCCTCGCCGCGGTCGAAGTCGACTGGCGCGGCCACCGTCTGGCTCCCCCGAGCATCCTGCGAATCGTCCCGCCCGGACCATCCGTGCCTCGGGTCGAAAAGATCACCGACGGCGTCGACCTGCTCTCGGGCAAGAAGATCGCCAGCGGCCTGATCAAGGTGATCGTCGAGGAGGTCGAGCGCCCCGAAGAGTTGGAGGCGACTATCGCCGGCGTTCCGGTTGCCGGCCGCGAAGTCTTCTGCACCGACCCTCGCGTTCCGAAGCACGAGATCAACTTTCGGCTTCCCAGGGGCCTCGCGCGCGGCCCGGCCTTGCTCGAGATGACCCTCGCCCGCCGCCGCTTCGCCCCGGTCGCATTGGAGCTGGCGTAAGGTCCGCGGGTCAGATCGGATCGTCATCGACTGGAAAAGGGTCGTTTCTCAACTATCCACACTGCATATAGATTTTTGGCTTGACTGACCACTACATATTGTGTCAATATTCCCAACAGCCCCTGGTTGTGAGCGTCGTCTGGAGAGCCAAATCGGAGGGGCGCCTAAACCAAACAAGGATGGGAAGATGGGACAGTTGAGTGTCGATTTGAGCGCGAAAATGAGAGAGCTGCGGAAGCCGATTCCGATCTCTCACCGGACCGGTGTAAGCTTTCCGCGATACTTTACAGCTTCGCTCGAGGCTGGCAAGACTCCCTATGACGAGATTTCGTGGGAGCTGCGCAATGCGACCATTGCCAACGACAAGGGCGATGTGCTCTTCGAACAGCGCGATGTCGAAGTACCGGCCAACTGGTCGCAGACGGCCACCAACATAGTCGCCAGCAAGTACTTCCACGGCAAGCTCGGCTCGCCGGAGCGCGAGCGCAGCGTGGCCGAGCTGGTGCATCGCGTGGTCGACACGATCGCCGATTGGGGCGAGGCCGGCAAATACTTCAAGACCTCCGAAGACGCCGAGAACTTCCGCAACGAGCTGGCCCACCTGATGCTCTACCAGAAGGCGTGTTTCAACTCGCCGGTGTGGTTCAACGTGGGCGTCAAGGAAGCCCGGGGCTATGGCTGGTTCTATGAGGAGGCCAGCGACTCGATCAAATCGATCGAGAAAGGGAGTCCCCGTCCACAGTGTTCGGCCTGCTTCATTAATTCCGTCGACGACAACCTCGAATCGATTCTCGACCTGGCCAAGACCGAGGGAATGCTGTTCAAGTGGGGCTCGGGGACGGGGACGAATCTGTCGGCTCTGCGCGAGGAGGACGCCATTCTCTCGGGAGGCGGCCGCGCCTCGGGACCGCTCAGCTTCATGAAGGGGCTGGATGCCTTCGCCGGCGTCATCAAGTCCGGCGGCAAGACCCGGCGAGCGGCCAAGATGGTGATTCTCAATATCGACCATCCCGACGTGGACAAGTTCATCTGGTGCAAGGCCAAGGAAGAGAAGAAGGCACACACGCTGATCGACCAGGGGTATGATTCGGCCCTGGACGGTGAAGCCTACGGATCGATCTTCTTCCAGAACGCCAACAATTCGGTCCGGATGACCGACGAGTTCATGCAGGCCGTGCGGGAGAATCGCGACTGGTGGACGAGGTCGGTGCTGACGGGCCAGCCGGTGAAGCGGTACGCGGCGCGCGAGCTGCTCGAGTCGATCGCGGAGGCGACGCACCAGTGCGGGGATCCGGGCATGCAGTTCGACTCCACCATCAACCGCTGGCACACCTGCAAGGCCACGGGCCGCATCAATGCGTCGAACCCCTGCTCGGAGTACATGTTCCTGGACAACTCGGCCTGCAACCTGGCGTCGCTCAACCTGATGAAGTTCGTGCGGTCTGACGGCGCCTTCGACGTCGAGGCCTTCCGGCATGCGGTGGATACGCTCATCATGGCGCAGGAGATCATTGTCGACAGCGCCAGCTACCCGACCGAGGGGATCGCGCGGAATTCGCATGACTACCGGCCGCTCGGGCTCGGTTTCGCCAACCTTGGGGCCGTGCTGATGTCGCTGGGGCTGCCGTATAACGGGGACGCCGGCCGCGCGTGGGCCGGAGCGATGAGCGCGATCATGTCCGGCCAGGCCTACCTCACCAGCGCCCGGATCGCCGAGGCCACCGGACCGTTCCCCGGCTATGCTCCGAACGAAAGCTCGTTCCTCGAGGTGATCCGGATGTACGGCCTGGCGGTGAACAATATCGATGCCGGGCACGCGCCGCGTCCGATGCTCGACG
>CAYLSS010000240.1:0-2110 GCA_964385765.1 uncultured Solibacteraceae bacterium | reverse complement strand
AGAAAGGCAAGGTGAACGGCTACCGCAACGCCCAGGTCAGCGTTATCGCGCCCACGGGCACCATCGGTTTCATGATGGACTGCGACACCACGGGTATCGAGCCCGAGCTGGCGCTCGTCAAGTACAAGAAGCTGGTGGGCGGCGGTGTCATCAAGATTGTCAACAACACGGTGCCCGCGGCGCTGCTGCGGCTCGGCTATTCCACCGAGGATGCCGACGAAATCGTCAACCACATCGATTCGACCGGCACCATCGAAGGCGCACCGAAGCTCGATGAGGAGCACCTTCCCGTTTTCGATACCAGCTTTAAGCCCCAGAACGGCACGCGTTACATCCACCACATGGGCCACCTACGGATGATGTCGGCCGTGCAGCCCTTCGTCTCGGGAGCGATCTCGAAGACCATTAACATGCCCGAGGAATCGACGGCCGAGGATATCATGAACGCCTACGTCGAGAGCTGGCGCCTGGGCCTCAAGGCGGTCGCCATCTATCGTGACGGATCGAAGCGTGTCCAGCCGCTGAGCTCGGGTTCGGGCAAGGTCGAAAAGGTGGTGGTGGCGCCGGCGGTCAAGGAGAAGATTGTCTACCGTCCGGTCCGGAGGAAGCTGCCCGACGAGCGCCAGTCGATCACGCACAAGTTCTCGATCGGCGGCCATGAAGGCTACCTGACGGTCGGCCTGTTCGAAGACGGGTCGCCCGGCGAGCTGTTTGTGACGATGGCCAAGGAAGGGTCGACCATCTCGGGGATCATGGACTGCTTTGCCACGGCGATCAGCTACGCGCTGCAGTACGGTGTGCCGCTGAAGTTCTTCGTCGACAAATTCAGCCATGTACGTTTCGAGCCCAGCGGCTGGACCGGCAACCAACAGGTGCCGTACGCGAAGTCGATCATGGACTACATGTTCCGCTGGATGGGCATGAAGTTTCTCGGTCCGGATGCGGCGGAGAACGTGGCGGGAGATACATCGAAGCTGCTCCCGACGGAGCCCGAACCGCAGCAGTCGCTGCCGTTCGACCCGACGCTGGCAGACGCGCCGCTGTGCGCGGAGTGCGGCGGTCTGATGACGCGGAACGGGTCCTGCTACAAGTGTGAGAACTGCGGGTCGACCAGTGGGTGTAGCTGAGGCCGTGTGGTCGACTGCTAACCGAAGGATTTCCTGACAGATGGAAGCGCTTGGTTCGCGGGCCGGGCGTGTACTGGGGCGGCAAATTGGCTTTGCTCGCGGAATTCGGGCGCCTGAGCCGCCATGTCCGACCGGAGGCGGATCCTCGATTGGGTTTGTTCGGTAAATTCGGGCGCCCGCCGGAGTGGGGCCAACGAACGCTCCGGCACGGTTATCGCCGTCGCCTTGACGAGCCAGGAACCTCGGGCCGGCTTTCCGCTCACGTTGCAGAGCAAGGCGGTGGGTCTGGCGAAGCGCTCCTGGATCAAGATCAGCCAGATCCGCACACTGGCCGTGGAGCGCATTGGTCGGCGGCTCGGGGTGGCTCCGGCTGAGGAGCTCGCGTGGGTCATCGATGGGCTCAATGAGATCATCGGCTGATTTCCTTCGGCACGCTCGGATTCGGTCGGCGGGCTAACGCCCCGGTGCAGCTACGGGCCGCACAGCAGGCCGTCCGCTGCAGCCAGTTGTTAGCCGGTCACATGAACTTGTGCCGCTTGAAGGCGGCAAGATCCTTGGTCGTCAGTTCAAATGATTCACCAGTTTTGCGCTGCTCGCCGAATCGGCCGTGCCAGTAGTTCTCGATGCTGACGGGATCGTCGGTCTTGATGGAGTGAACCACCTCCGCCTTCTCGGGTCTCGGCCGGCTATTCCTTGGCGGGTTGCGCTCCCGCAGAGCCCGTCTTCGCTTCACCGGCCAGTGTTAGTATGAGTGGGCCCGTTGCTTGAGACAAAATCCATCTCCAGCGAACGGGGACATGTCTCTAGTTTTGCTGTCTCAACCTTGGGGGTCAGTCCATAGCCTGTCCCCGAATCGGGAGCACGGAGATTCACATGAGCAACGTGATCGAGCTGCAGCCAGGACAGGTCGGGATGTTCGGCTACGGATCATTGCTGCTGCGGAGCAGCATGGAACGAACGCTCGGCCGGACCTATTCCGGACC
>CAYLSS010000239.1:0-6459 GCA_964385765.1 uncultured Solibacteraceae bacterium | reverse complement strand
CGTACCGGCAGGTGGTTTGCCTACGAACACATGGAAATGCTGCCCGATATGGTCTGCATGGCCAAGGCAATGGCCGGCGGGCTGCCCATGGGCGCTGTGGCACTTGGTCCAGCGGTGCAGAACCTGTATCCGCTCGCACATGGGACCACGTTTGGCGGCGGACGACGAAATGCTGGTAGGTGGCCGCTCCCACCACGGAGAGCCACGCCGTCGAAAGCGGAGCAGCATAGGGGAAAATCAGGTTGGCGCGGAAGAGAGCATAGGGAACGAAGTGGGCGACGATCAGGAGCAGCGCCCCGATAGCGTAAGAACTCCAGCCGGAACGGTACGCGAAGGTCAGCCCCGCGGCGATTGCGAGAGCCAGACAGAACAACAGAACCGTGGAATCCGATGCCCGTTCGAGAAACTCGCCCCGGGCGAGGGTTTCGTAAGCGGTGGCATGGATCTCGACGCCTGCCATGGGCTGGCCGGCCGAGCGGGGTGTCATGTGCCGGTCATCGGCGGCTGACTGGGCCGTGACGCCGAGAAAGACAACCTTCCCGTGGAAACGCTCGCCGAGCGAAGGGTCTTGGTGAAGCTCATCGATGGTGACCATGGGAATCGAGCTGCGGGTGCCGGGCTCGCGGCGGAAATACCGGACATACAGAGGACGAGCTTCCCGGCGATCCGCCGGAATCATGAGACCGGCCACCCTGACGCTTTCGGGAGTTTCGGTGATATGGCCGCCGCCGTGGGTGAGCCGAAAAGCTTCGAGTGCGAGCGCCCACCGCCGGTCATGCCCGGCGGCCTTTTCGAGGGGAATGCGGCGAGTGACGTTGTCTAGCGGATCGGGATCGGCGTGAACGTGCCCGACGGCGGCGGCGTGGCGGAGAAAGCGCGGCCGTGGATCCTCCCAATCGCCGGGAATGAGATCACTGGCGAGAACAAGATTCGGAGTTCGAGCGAAGGCCCGCTCGAGGCGCGCGTCCTGCACCGGGTCTCCCTCGTCGGAGAGGATGATGTCGACCACCACCGCCTGGGGCCGCGCCCCGGAAGCGAGGAGGAGTTCCAACCCGCTCGCGATAGTCTCCCGGAGGCGTCGTATCCCGCCCATGGACATAAGCGTCCGCTCGTCGATGGCGAGCATGATCGTCTCGGTGGAAACTGGCTCGGCGGGCGAGAGCCGAAAGAAGAAATCGTAAGCGTCGTTGTCGATCTGCTCGCCAAAGGTAGTCCAGCCGGCAGTCATTGCGACCAGGAAACAGATCGCGAGCGCGGCCACATAGCCCGTTGTCTGGAGTGTCGGCCGCGTCATGGCCCGCCTCTGCCGGGACTTGACCGTGAAAGCTCACCCGAGCGAGACGATTTCACGAACCTCTCGATCGCGGCCGGCTCTTTCGGCAGGCCGAGGCTCAACACTTCCGCTCCCTCTCCGGTGACCAACACGATGTCTTCGATGCGGATCCCTATGCTCTCTTCCGGCAGATACAGGCCTGGTTCCACGGTGATCACCATGCCGGGGGCCAGTGGACGGGACTTGTCATAGGGGTCATGCACGTCGAGGCCGACATGGTGGCCGATGCCGTGGGTGAAGTACCGGCAGAGTCCGTTGCCCTCGGAGTCTTTGTGCTCGTTGAAAAAATCGCAGGCGATCCGGTAGAGACTGTCGGGGCCGTGGCGGGCGAGCGTCATGCCGGGCTTGACGGCGGCGAGCACGGCCCGCTGGGCGCCGAGCACGATCTCGTACAACTCGCGTTGACGCTCCGTGAATTCACCGCCGGCCGGCACGGTGCGGGTGACGTCGGTCGCGTAGTAGTCGCACTCGGCGCCGACATCCATCAGCACCACCTCTCCGGAATCGAAGCGCCGACTGTTCCGATTGTAGTGTAGGATCACGCTGTTCGGTCCGGATCCCACAATGGGCGCGTAAGCGGGCCGCCTGCATCCGGCCTCCATGTAGACATTCGCCATGGTGGCGGCGAGTTGATATTCGCGGAGGCCGGGCCGCATCCGGGACCACGCCGCCCGGTGCGCGTCGACGGTGATGTCCGTTGCGCGGCGAATGAGATCCACTTCGGCAACGGACTTCGTCATGCGCAGCCTAGCGATCTCAGCCGCCGCGTCGCCGAATTCCCGGAGCGGCAGCAGAGTTCGCAGCTTTTCGGCATAGGGTTGATCGAGAAGGGTGTAAACCTTGCCGGTGTCGCGGACAATTTCCGGAAGCACGGCCTCGAACCTCTCGGCGGGGCGGACATTCGCGAAACCGCTCTTGCGTGGCGCTTCCTCGCTCGACGGATCGACGGCGAAGCCCGTCCAGCGTTCGCGTTCCGGATTTCGGCCTGGAATGAAGAGGATGTCCGAGTCCGGGGTGATGGCGAGAATCGCACCCGGTTCGGTCCAGCCGCTGAGGTAGTAGAAGTTGGCTTCTTGGAAGAAAGGTGATCGAAGATCACCGTGTTCGCCGACAGTCGCGCCAATGAGGATGGTGACGCCTGAGCGAAACGCCTCCCTGACCCGATCGCGCCGGGTCTGGTATTCGTCCTGTGGGACGCCCTCGGCGCCCCAGGCGGCCATGGCCAGCAGAACAAAGGCCAACGCGTTCTGCCTCATTCCTTTGAGTATAGCGGCCCGAATAGGAGCCGGCTCCCGGCGCGGACATCGAAGCTTCAACAGTTGAATCAGGAGAACTCAGTCATCCGGGCATAACGTAAAAACGTCGCAATCTTTTTGGTTACTTTTATTTCGAATTGTCATGACTTCAACAATACCCGAACTTGCTGCCAGCCCATGTTTCTAAGGGACACGGGGAAGCGAGTCAGCCCAGGTCCTATCGAAAGCCGCGCAGAAATGAGATATCCCTCCATAAAGGATTTACATATCCCCCGCAACTGGTGCGCGTCCGCGCAGCGAATACACGGGTGACAGGGAGGAATTATGAGAACTCAACGGCTAGATGGGCGGTCCGCAAGCATCAGGAGTGCGGTCCTCAGTCTCGCGCTTGGCATCGCATTCCTGGCGGGGGTCTCCGCCGCGTCCGCGCAGACCACGGCGCAATTAACCGGAACTGTCAAAGATGATTCTGGCGCGGTGATTCCCGGCGCCGCCGTGACCATTATCAGCGTCGACACGGGCGCCGAGCGGGCTGTCACGACGGATGCGACCGGCGCCTACAACGTGCCACTGTTGCCAGCCGGCAACTATCGGCTCCACGTCGAAAGCCAAGGTTTCCGGACCGTGAACCGACAGGATATTCGACTCGAGGTCAACCAGACGATCCGCCTGGACTTCACCCTCGAAGTGGGCCAGGTGACCGAAACCGTCGAGGTAAGAGGCGCTCCACCGCCACTTGAATCCGACACCTCAGCCATCGGCCAAGTGATCGAGACGCGGGCGGTGGAGGACCTGCCGCTCAACGGACGCAGCTTCGTGCAGTTGGCGATCCTGGCCCCCGGTGTAAACGGCGCGGGATTCGGCGCGCAGGGCACCATCCAGGGCGGCTCGCGTCCGGACGATTTGCGGCCGGGCAGCGAGCTGTTTACCAACGGTCTTCGAGAGAACGCCAACAACTTCGAGATCGACGGCAACGACAACAACGACCGCCTCACGCTCTCCATCAACCTGCGGCCGTCAGTGGAGGCGATCCGCGAGTTCAAGATGGAGACAAGCAACTTCAAGGCCGAGCAGGGCCGCAGTGCCGGGGCCACGGTCAACGTTATCACCAAGTCCGGCACCAATGAATTCCATGGCAGCGCCTATTGGTTTTATCGCAACCGGGAACTCGACTCCAAGAACTTCTTTGACCGCGGCGACGCTGAGAAGCCTTTCTTCAACCAGAACCAGTTCGGCGCCACCGGAGGCGGCCCGGCGATCAAGAACAAGCTGTTTTTCTTCGGCTCCTACGAGGGGTTTCGGAAGGTACGGGCCAATACCGGAATCAGCACCGTGCCGACGGCTGCCATGCGGCAAGGCGACTTCGGCGCGGTGCGAGATATCTTCGATCCGTTCTCGACACGGCCCGATCCCAACTCCGATAGCGGCTTCGCTCGCGACCCGCTGCCGGGCCGGCAAATCCCCACCAGTATGTTCGACGAGGTCACGCCGAAGCTGTTTGCCGGCGTGCCGCTGCCGGACAGCCCCGGCCTGGCCAACAATCTCCGGACCACCCCGACGCAGCGGCAGCGCTGGGACCAGGGGATGGGCCGAATCGACTGGAACCTCTCGGATCGCGACCGTCTTTTCGGCAGGTTCTCGCGGCAGGATACCACTACCGTTCAGCCGTCCACCTTCCCCGAGGCGCAGATTCCCGGCATCGACCGTCCGGTGGCGCTAGGGAGCGAACGCACCTTCGCCGGGGATTCGAATCTGAAATCCTGGAATACCGTTATCAACTACAACCGCACCTTCAGTCCGAACCTGCTGCTGGACGCCCGCGTCGGCTTCAGCCGGTTTGACTTGAACTTCATCCAGGAGGGCGCCACGCCGGGAGCCAGGCTCGGCGAACAACTCGGCGTGCGCAACTCCAATCAGGGTCCGTTCTCGGACGGGATTCCGATTTTTTTCCCGGCGGGTTACCAGGAGATCGGGCAGACCCGCTCGCTGCCCATCATCCGCGTCCAAAACACCTACAATTACGAAGGCAACTTGACTTACATCCGGGGCCGGCACACGTTCAAGGGCGGCATCGATGTGCGCCGCCGGCAGATGACGGTGGTCCAGACAAACCGCGGCAACGGCCGGTTCAACTTCAATAACGGCTTCAGCCGCGACCCGAACAACCCCGGCGCCACGGGCGACTCCATCGCCGATGTCATCATCGGCACGCCGTCCGTGATTGAGCAGGACTTCGCCTTGTTCACCCCTGGTCTCCGCGGCTGGGAGGTCGGAGGTTTCTTCCAGGACGACATCCGGCTCACCAACAAGCTGACGCTAAACCTTGGCCTGCGATATGAGTGGTTCAGCCGCTTCAACGAAGTAGCAGACCGCATCGCGAACTTCGACCCGATTAGCGGACAACAACTGATCGCCGGGTTCAATTCGGACAAGTTCACCAACGTGGAAGGCGATTTCAACAACTGGGCGCCCCGGTTCGGCTTTGCCTATCGGGTCAACTCGAAGACGGTCGTCCGCGGCGGCTTCGGGATCTTCTACAACCCCGGCTCTTCGGAAGCTCTGGCACTGCGCCTGCACCGGCAGTTGCCGTTCTCGCCAATCAACTCGGTCAACATCGACCAGTTCGACCCGAACCCAAGAAGGGTCCAGGATGGTTTCGATCCGATTCCGTCCCTCGATTTCGAGGGGGCGGCCAACAATCCATCCGGGGCTTTGCTGACGCTGCCGGCCGACTTTGAAAACGCCATGGTCATGCAGTACAACTTGCAGGTGCAACGGTCGCTGTCCCAGAACATAGTGCTCAAGGTGGGCTACGTCGGCAACCAGAGCCGGGACGTTGACACAGTGTTCAACTTCAACCAGCCGTTCCCCGGCCCGGGCGCGCCAGGCCCGCGCCGGCCGCTGCGGGACATCGCACCCAACGTGACCAATGTCAACTACCAGGCATCCGACGGGCGCGGCAACTACAACGCGTTGCAGGCCAGCGTGGAGAAGCGTTTCTCGGGAGGGTTAAGCTTCCTGTCGTCCTACACCTACTCCCACTCGATCGATAACGTGCCGAACGCCTTCGGCGGGGCCAACAACGGACCGGTACCGCAGGACACTCGCAACCGCAACGCCGAGCGCGCCTCGAGCGGCTTCGACGTGCGGCACCGCTTTACTCAGGCCCTGAACTGGGAGTTGCCGGTGGGCAACGGCAGGCTGTATGATCCCGGCAACAAGATCGTCGAGGGCATCCTCGGTGGCTGGCAGACCAACGCCATCTTCACCGCACAAAGCGGACTCCCCTTCACTCCCGTCCTCCAAGACTCCGTCTCCAATGCCGGCGGGAGCCGGCCGGACCTGCTCGGTGACCCGTCGATCGACAATCCGGATCCGGCTCACTTCTTCAACACCTCGTTCAATCAACCTGGCGCCGTCTTCGGCCAACCGGAACTGTTTACTTTTGGCAACGCCGGACGGAATATCCTCACGGGGCCGAAGCGGGTCAACCTTGACCTGTCGGTCTTCAAGCGCTTCCCGATCCGGGAGCGGTTCAACATGGAGTTCCGGGCTGAGTTCTTCAACGTGTTCAACAATCCGCAGTTTGCTACTCCGAACGCCAGGATCGGCAATCCCAACGCTGGCACCATCACCTCGACCGTCGGCAATGAACGTCAGATCCAGTTCGGCTTGAAGCTGAGCTTCTGAACGAAGCGTCTGACAAGCCGCAGGCGGGGTCTCGTGACGGCGAGACCCCGCCGCCATGCCGAGTAAGATCGCATGCGACGCAGATTCCGCAAGAAACAGCGAAAAACGGGCACGGGGGCGGCCGCTCCCGTGCCCGTGCAGGTTCTCGAGCCTCGCTTTCCACCCTGGAAAATCGCGCTC
>CAYLSS010000238.1:0-6480 GCA_964385765.1 uncultured Solibacteraceae bacterium | reverse complement strand
CCTTTTTGTTCTCGGACGTGACATCGAACAGATGCGAAGCAAAGTCGAGGAACCGCATCTCCGCGCCGTAGTGATGGGCCAGTTCCCGCGAACTTCGCACCAGCTCCTCATGACGCCCCTTGACTGGCGCCCAATTCCGGTAGTCCCCGATTAGAGACCCGATTACGACGGTCCACCCCCGCCGCAGCGCCTGGAGCATGATTCCGGACACGCCGAAAACGCAGTCATCATAGTGCGCACCCAGCGCGAACAGTGTCTTTGCCATATGCACCCCTCCATTCGTTCCGCTACCCGGTCGACTGCTAATGCTGACACGCCGCCTGGAGCGCGTCAAGCATTTCCAAGCGGAATTCGCGCAGGTCGCTCAACAAGTAGTCCGGCTCGTGACTGGAAAGCTCGGCGGCGCCGACGAGACCCGTGGCAACGGCTATCGAGCGGACCCGATTGTCGCGCGCGGCCCGTATGTCGTTGGGATGATCGCCGACCAGCGCGACAACGTCCGTCCTGGAGATCCACTTCTCGCGTCTGGCGCGGGCGACGGCCAGGCGCACGAGCCGGGAGCGGGTCCTGCCCTCCTCGGCGAACACACCGAAACGGAAGAATGAACGCAAGCCGGCGCACTCCATCTTTCGCCAGCCAATCCCGCTGAAGTTGCCTGTGACCAGCCCCATCGAGACCTGACGGCGCTCGAGCCGCCGGAGCAGCGCCCGAACCCCCGGGCATACCTTCCGGCTCAGATCCGGACAATACCGCGCATAGAGCGATTGAGCCCGCTCGACGATACGGGGAAGAAGCTCGCGGGCCCGCCGCGCGGTGGCGCCCCGATTGCGCAGCATCGTCGTGATGATATCGCCGTCGAGCATTCCCTGGGTTGCTATTCCGTCGGTCGAACCCGGCAGTCCGCTCACCTCCAGCACGGCTTCCTCGAGCACCTGGCGGTGGTGCGGACCAGCTCGCCGAAGCAGCGTTCCATCAATATCGAAGAGTACGAGCGCCGGAGCCGGCACAGTGGGGGACACGGGCATTTTCCTGTAGTATAGCGAGGTGAATCATGAGGCCAGACAGCGGCTCCCGGCCTGGAAACGCTATGTCAATGGGCTGATCGCGGGCGACATCTCCGGGCTGGCCCGCTACTATGACCAGGTCATCCAGTGGCTGCCGCGCGAGAACGACAGCGGGCTGCTGCTCGACGCGATCGATGCGCCTGCCAAGACGTTGATCGGCGATGACGAGCCATTTCCGGATCTTCGTCATGACAACGATCGCCGCAGTGTAGTCCTTATCAACGGCGCCTTTAACCACGAGTACGACATTCAGAAGCGGCTGGTGGAATTGCGCCGTCGACTCTCCCGGACCGCGCGGCTCGTGGTGGTGCTCTACAATCCGTATCTGCGAGCGGTCTACCGTCTGGCCAACTGGCTTGGGATTCGCAAGGGAGAACTCCCCGACACTTTCGTCACCCGGGTCGCTCTCGACAACCTGGCTCGATTGAGCGGCTATGCCATCGTGCGGGCCAGCACGCGGGTCTACTGCCCCTTCCGGCTCCTCGGCATGGGCAGTGCCATCAACCGCCTGATGCCGCTCATTCCGGTGCTGCGCTGGTTCAGCCTGACCTATGTGGTGACGCTGCGTCCGGTCATCCCGAGCCGCCCCGCCGGGCTGAGCTGCGTCATTCCAGCGCGAAACGAACGCGGCAACATCGAGAACGCGCTCGAGCGATTCCCGAAGCTTGACTGCCGCATCGAAATTCTCTTCGTGGAAGGTCACTCGACCGACGGAACCTGGGACGAGATCCGGCGTGTCGCCGCCGCCTACGGCGATCGTTTCCGGATCAAGACACTGCAACAAACCGGCCGGGGCAAGGCCGACGCCGTCCGCCTGGGGTTCGCCCATGCCGAACAAGAACTGCTCACCATCCTCGACGCGGACCTGACGATGCCGCCCGAGCAACTGGAGCGCTTCTACGAAGCCTGGTGCGAAGCTCACGGGGACTTCATCAACGGTTCCCGCCTGGTCTATCCAATGGAAGGCGAAGCGATGCGCTTCCTCAACCATCTCGGGAACGTGTTCTTTGCCAAGGCCCTGAGCTGGGTCCTCGACACACGCTTCAGTGATTCGCTCTGTGGTACAAAAATGGTGACGCGCAGCGACTATCAGCGCATGATCGCCTGGCGCAGGGACTTCGGTGACTTCGACCCATTCGGCGACTTCGAGTTACTATTCCCCGCGGCGGTACTCGGCCTCGGCACAGTCGATGTTCCGGTTCGCTACATGGCACGCACGTATGGCAATACGAATATTCAAAGATTCCGGCATGGGCTGCAGCTCCTGAGAATGACGCTGGTGGGACTCTTCCGCATCAGGTTGGGCGCGGGGATCTGATCCCCTTTCCAGGTATGAATCACAAGCTCGAGCGACGGCTGATCACGGTGATCCCTGTCTTGCTCTTCATTGTGGTCACTTTGCTGGTGAATGCGCGCGGCCCGTACTACTGGAGCGAGAACTTCGACCCTGAGTACGCCTACCTGCTGAACTCTCTCAACCTGCTGACGTTTCAAGCCCCACATCACACGGACCATCCAGGCACCACGCTGCAAGAGCTGGGCGCGGCGGTCATCTTCGTGCGCTGGATGATCGATGGCGCGTGGGGGCCATGGCAGCCGCTTTCGGAAGCTGTCCTGAGCCGCCCCGAAGACTACCTGCACGCGATCAGCGTGACGCTGCAGGCAGCGTTCTGCGGTCTACTCTGGGCCGTTGGAATACGGATATGGCGCCGCACCGGCTCTCTCGCGGCGGCGCTGACGCTGCAGGCGGGATTCCTCGTCTTCCATCAAACGCTGCTGGCGCTAACCCGGGTATCGCCCGAGCCCCTGCTCATGATCGCGGCACTGGCGCTGGCGATCCCCCTGATTCCAATGATGTTCGAGCAGCAATCGAAGGACAGCGGCGAAGAAGGCGGGCCGGCGATGCTCACGGGAGCCATCGTGGGCTTCGGGATAGTGACCAAGCTGACTTTCCTGCCGCTGGCGGCGCTGATTCTGGTCTTTCGGAGCTGGCGCCCGCGCTTGCGCTTCGGCGCGGCGATGCTGGTCTCGATGGCGGTCTTTCTGCTCCCCGTCTGGGGTGAACTTAATAGGATCTTCGGCTGGACTTTGGGTCTCGCCACCCACCAGGAACGCTACGGACGGGGTGAAGCCGGCCTGCCGAATGTGGATACACTGATCCATGGGGTCCACCGACTTTCTCTGGCCGAGCCGCTTCTCTTCCCTCTGGCGGCCGCGGTCGCTGCTGTCCTGGCCCTGCTGTTCCTGCGCGGGAGGCAGATTGCCGGGGATCGCGCCCCCTGGCTTCGTCGGGCGCTGTTGGCCGGTCTCCTGGGGATCGGCGGGGTGGTTCTTCTTACGGCCAAGCATTACGCCGCGCACTACTCGCTGCCGGCCTTGGCTTTGCTGCCGCTGCTGGTCGCGGCGGTGGTGGCCAGCACGCGGCGACGTACAGGCCGGCGGACCCTGGCGATACCAATGGCGGTCCTGGTGCTGGTGGCGGCGGGAGTGGTTCACAACGCCTGGAGGATCGGACGGTGGACGTTTGCACTCCGCAGAATCCAGCACGAGATTTGGGCGCAGGAGCAGCTTCTGGCGAGCCGTCCGGACTGCCTGGCGGCCGGAGTCTACCGCTCATCGCTGCCCGGATTCGCACTCCACTTCGGCAACTTCTCCTCGGATTGGCGCCACATACGCCCCCTCGAAAAGCTCTATCCGGAAGAGATCCACTTTCAGGTCTTCAGCGGAAACTTCGAAGCCTACGGTTTCGAGGCAAAGAACGATGAGATCCGGGCGCGGCTGGCCGGAGGGGAATGCGTCCTGATGCAGGGAAGCCCCGAAGGGATGAGTCGCGTGCGGGGCGTTCGTTTCGAGCCGCTAACGCCGGGCGAACGGCAGCGGGTGTACGAACTGACCGGCGTTGCCGACCTGCGACCCGACTACGCGCCTTCTGAGGGGACCGTCGTGATCAGCGCGGCCCGGTTCCAGGAGGGTAATGTCGCCGCCGCGGATGGCGCGCTGGCATCCAAACACCGGCCCTCTTTTGCGGCTTACAGGCTGTCGATTCCGGAAGGCGGCTCCCGCGCTCTGTACATTCGATACTCCTCCGGTGGAGGCCAGCCGGTGGCTGTCCGTTTGAACGGCGGGATTGTGACGGAATCCGCCTGCACCGGGATCACCGGAAACGCCGCCACCTGGGAACTTGTCGGTGTCTACCGGTTTCAAGCCGGCGAGAATTACCTGCGGCTCGAGCGCAATGGAGAATTCCCGGCGATCAGCCGGATCGCCGTCGCTCCGGTGGAGGAGCCCGCGGCATGAAGCGTGAGCGGATGCTGCTCATCGTCCCGGCGGCGGTGTTCGTCCTCGCGGTCCTGCTGGTCAATGTCCACGGACCCTACTACCTCGGACGCAACTTCGACCCCGAATATTGTTATCTACTCAACGCCCTCAGCATTCTCGATTTCTACACGCCCGGCCACACCGATCACCCGGGCACCACGGTGCAACTGCTGGGCGCCGGAGTCCTTTTGGTCAAGTGGCTGTTTACGGCGGCCCTGGGATTCGAAGCGCCGCTCGACATCTCTGTGCTCAGCCATCCGGAGGACTACCTGCGCGCGATCAACTTGACGCTTAATCTGCTGGTGTGCGGTCTTCTGTTCCTGACGGCGCGAACGATGCTGCGCGCGACCGGATCACTCGTGCCGGCACTCGGCCTACAGGTGGGTTGGCTCGTCTTTGTTTCGCCTCTGGAGGCCCATCTGCGGGTCTCTCCGGAGCCGCTGCTGATGGCTGTGGTCCTGGCAATGGCGCTGGTGCTGATTCCGGTGCTCTTCGGAGGGGATCCCGGCGCTGCCGCCCGCCTGCCCCGGACGGCCTGGTTCCTGGGTGCGGTCTACGGATTCGGCGTGGTCACCAAAGTCACATTCGTTCCACTGGCGGCGCTGGCGCTGGTGCTTCCGGGCTGGCGACAGAAGGGACGTTTCGCGACCGCTGCCGCCGTCTCCGGCGCCTTACTCCTCATGCCGATCTGGTCGCAGTTGGGGAGCGTGGCGCGCTGGCTGTTGTCCCTGGCGACTCATACCGGCCGGTATGGCTCGGGTCGGGCGGGCCTGCCCACGCTCAAAGAGTACGCTGACAACATCCACAAGCTCCTCATGCAGGAGCCGTTCATATTTGTCTTCTTCGTTTTCTTCGCGGGGCTGGTCCCCCTGTCGGTATTTCTGGGAAGGCGAATCAGCGGGGACTACGACGAGACACTGCACCGGCGCTGGTGGCTGGGCGCGGCGATTGCCACCGGCGCATTGATCGCCGTCACGGCCAAGCATCCCGCGGCTCATTACATGCTGCCGGTTACCGTGCTGGCGCCCGTCTCCATCGCGGTCCTGGCGGAGCGGGTCCGCACCCGGATCCGGCGGCGGGGTCCCGCAAGGCTCCTTGCCGGTGGAAGCGCGCTGCTCGTGGTCGCCGGACTGGTCTGTCACGCGGCCGCGCTCGAAGACTGGATCGACAGCCAGTACTTCTACCGCGACCTACTCGCCAGGCAGCGGCACATGATCCGCCAGATGCCAGACTGCCAGGTCATCGGACTCTACCGCTCGTCCGTGCCGACTTTCGCTCTCGACTTTGGCAACAACTACGCGGACTGGAAGCATTCGGAAACACTTCGCCTGCTCTCTCCGGATCACTTGAGCTACAGCGCTCACTGGGGTGGTTATCGGAAGTTTCAGGACTTCACCGGCGAGTCGAGGGAAGATGAAGTCACCCGGCGGCTCGAGGCGGGGGACTGCCTTTTGGTGCAAGGCAACTGGTTGGCGGTCCGGGACATTATCGGCTACCGCTTCGAGCCGCTTTCACCCACCGACCGGGAGGAGGTACTGATTCGCCTCACCAGTGTCGCGCAAACGCTTGAGGACTACACGGCGCCGCCTGGATCGCTGGTGCTGGAAGCGGAGCAGTATACCGAACGCGACAACGTCTGGGCGGAAGACGACGTGATCACGTCGGGACACTCGAACGCGGTGGTGAATTACCGCTTCGATCTGCCGGAAGCCGGCCGGCGGGAACTGCTGCTGCGCTACACGTCCGGGGGAGGCCGGGCGCTGCGAGTCAGGCTCAACGGAGAGGTCGTCACGGAGTCGGCGGCCACGGCGCGGGCGGAGGAAATGGTATGGGAACGAATCGGCGACTACGAGTTCGCGGCCGGCTCCAATGAATTGCAGCTCGAGCGCGACGGCTGGTTCCCGCGAATCGACCGGATTGTCGTCGCCCCTATCGAGGAGGCCGATGCGGCTCTCTGACACGACACCACGGACTGTCTGGTTTGCTGTCGCCATGGCGGCGCTCCTAGGCGTCATGGCCTGGACCATGTACTCGTCGGCGTTGATCGAGAGCGCCGCCTGGGACGAGGTCGGCCACCTCACCAACGGCTACACTTACC
>CAYLSS010000237.1:0-6480 GCA_964385765.1 uncultured Solibacteraceae bacterium | reverse complement strand
GTAAGCGAGCCCGCGATCCACCCAAAGTGCGCCGGCGAGGGTTTCGCACGCCATGGCGGTGGCGAGAGTATGCCGCCACGAAACGCTGACCGCATCGGTTTGCCGCCCGCTCAACATGAACTCCCGCATCGCCAGGGTGGTCACAATCGCCCGCAATCGGCTCAATCCGAGCACTGCCAGCGCATGTGGGACGTTCCTGATCTCACGCCGGGAACTGAATAGCGGCGAATTCGCCAGCCGGAGCACCTCAGCCGAGAATGCGGGGTCGGCCCGCACAACATCGGCGACCGCCCGAAAATCGACATGATCATTGTCGTCGGAGACCAACCGCATCAGACGCGCGGCCACCGCCGGAAATGGCGGGACATCCCGCAAAGCGGGTGGCTTGGGAGCAGCGTGTTTTTGCGCGGTGGCGCTCACGGCAGCCTCACAACAAAACTTATCGACGACGGTGCCGCGTCCTGCAGGAAAAGTGGGTCGAACTCTTGAACTCCAGGAGTGGCATCTACGCTCCGCCGGCCCATTCCCAGCAGGTGGCGAGAACCGGCCGCCTACCAATCCACGACGCTTCCGTCGTCGGCGTCGTAGGGTTCCGGATTCCGCCAGTCGTGGCCTATCTTGTCCGCCAGGGCGTCCTCGTCAAGCTCGATTCCGAGACCGGGACCTGCAGGCAGATTCAGGTATCCGTCCCGCACCCGGAACGGCTCCTTCAGATATCCCTCCCCCAGTGACACCTGTTCCTGAATCATGAAATTCGGAATCGATGCCGCCAGTTGCACGCCTGCCGCCAGCGAGATCGGTCCCAGTGGATTGTGTGGAGCAATGGCCGCGTAGTAGGCTTCCGCCATGCCCGCGATGAGGCGGCACTCGGTGATGCCGCCGGCGTGGCAAAGATCCGGTTGGAGAATGGTCGCCGCGCCTTTCTCGAGCACTTCCCGAAAGCCCCATTTCGTGAAGACACGCTCTCCGGTCGCGATCGGCAAGTGCGTGCCCCGGGCGATCTCGGCCATCACGTCGTGGTTCTGCGCATTCACCGGCTCTTCGATGAACATCGGATGATAGGGCTCGAGCGCCTTGATGAGCAGCTTCGCTGTTGCCGGGCTGATGGCGCCGTGGAAGTCGACGCCGATGTCGACATTGTCACCCACAAGTTCCCGCAATTCCGCGAACTTCTCCGCAGCGTAGCCCACTTCCGCCGGCGTCTCGACGTAACGCGACGGCCGGCGTTTGGCGGGTCCTGTCTTGAAAGCCGTGAAGCCCTGTTTGAGCCTCTCGCGAATGGTTTCCGGCGTGCGGGCGTGAGCATAGACGCGCACGCGGTCCCGTGTCGGCCCGCCAAGCAATTCGTAAACCGGTACACCGAGGGCCTTCCCTTTGATGTCCCACAACGCCTGGTCGATGCCGCTCAGCGCGCTGGTCAAAACCGGTCCGCCCCGATAGAACGCATGACGGTAGATCGCTTGCCAATGATGCACCACACGTCGTGGATCCTTCCCAACCAGGTAGGGCTCGATCTCCTTCACCGCCGTCTGGCACGTCAGCGCCCGGCCCTCTGTGACGGGCTCGCCGAGCCCCACGATGCCGGCGTTCGTATGGATCTTCAGGAACAGCCAGCGTGGCTTGACCAGGAAAGTCTCCAGCCTGGCGACCTTCAGATTGTCCTTCGGTGAAATTGGCGTATCCGCCGCCTGTGGCGCGGCCTCGGCCCGGTCCAAAGCCCCCAGGCCCAGCCCGGCAAACGCTCCGGCAATTACTGAACGCCGCGATGCACCTGTCATGAAAAGCACCCCCAGTTAGAAAACACTCTATCAGAGTCTGCCGTCCCTCGCCCGTCAGACCCGCTCGGCCCAGTGCAGCGCAATTCCGCTAAGGATGAACCCTCGCGCCTCGACGAGCGAGTATCCGTTCTGGCTCAATGCGTCGAGATACCCATCCATCGAGACGAAGCTTGAAAGAGAGTCTGGAATGTAGGTGTAGATCCTGGGGCGCCCGTGCAGGACGAGCCCCCAGAGATAGCCTTGCGCATACAGGTAGCCCAAATAGAGGGGGCGGAAGATGGGGTTCCGCGGCAGGAAGAAGTCGAGGCTGACCAGCTTGCCCCCCGGCTTGAGTACACGCCGCATCTCGGTCAATGCATCCGCGAGCACGGGAAAATTCCGCAAACCGTAGCCGACGAAAACCGCATCGAAGCTCTCGTCGGGGAAGGGAAGCCGCATCGCGTCCGCGCAAACCGGAGCCGGAAGCCCGCCCTGGCGAGCCAGGCGCAGCATGTTGAAGGTCAGGTCGGCTGAGACGGGTTGCGCCTGCCGGTCGCGATCGAGCACCAGCCTCGAGAAGTCGCCGGTCCCGCAGGCCAGGTCGAGAATCCTGGCCCCCGAAGGCAGATCCGCGCGCTCCACGGCCCTGATCTTCCAATCGGCGTCCATTCCGTAGGAGAAGATCCTGGTGATGAAGTCATAGCGGGGCGAGATGGTATGGAACATCTCCTTCATCAGCGTCGGGTCTTGCTTTTCCGCGGGCAGTGCTTTCGACATCGGTGCTTGGTCGCCCGCCGTCAGAGGCGGGCCAATCGGTGATTGTCGCACAAGCTGCGCGAGGGCTCCGCCGACCAATAGGGCCACCACCGCGTCAAGACCGAGGACCTGAAGCCAGCGCTGGCCGGATGGAAGCGCCTGCGGCAGGACAGCCAGACCGGCCGCTGCCACCATCAGTATCCGGCTGACGCGCGGCAGCTTCAACCAGGCGAGGCCCGCGACCAGGGCCGGAAAAAGCAGCACCACCAGCGTGATCTGGCGCTGTGAGTAGGGTTGCACAATGACAAGCAGGCAGAACCCGACCCCCAGCATCGCGAGCGGCTGTCGCCGGATCTCTCGCGCCGCCCACCACAGCCACAGCCCGTAAAGCAGCACTACGAGCACTGCCCACGCGAAATAGACGCCATCGGGATCCAGTGCCGCAAAGTTGATCTCGGGGTAGTTGGCGTCCGGCAGTTCCTCATAAGGGATATCGGTGAGATAGCGGCTCATGACTCCCAGCAGCGACTGGCTCGGAAACCAGATGGCGGTGGCCCCGGCAACAATCTCCGACTCCTGGGCGAACCATCGCTCCAGCCGGAGCGTGTACTCGGGCCAGCCCAGGTGGAGCGCCGGCAGGGCGGAGAGTAGGGCCGCGAAGCACACCGTCCAGACCGCTTCCAGCCGTCTCCTGGTGGCCGCCAGGTAGGGAACGAAGATGAACGGCCAAAGCTTCAGCGACGCTGCCAGCCCGAGCAGCAGCGACCCGAGCCGGGGACGCCGCCGAAACTGCAGAAACGCAGCCCCGACCAGCGCGAACACCATCATCTGGGCATTGCCAAAGCGCAGCTCATTGACGGTGTATGGCAGAGCGATGAAGCAGGCCAGCGCCAGCCCGGTCCGCGACGGCTGGCCGACGCGCCGAACGAGCGCCCGGACCAGCAAAGCGAGGACCACGCATTTCGACAGCGCCCAGAGAAATGCTCCGGCAGCCAGCGGGGGCAGCGAATAAGGCCAGAACAGGAAAAGGAAAAGCGGAGGGTAGCGATACCACATCGGCCACTGCAGCAGGCCCTCAGCCCCGTAAATCGGCACTCCGTGGGTGAAGAACAGGCGTGCCGTCAGGGCGTAGACGTGGAAGTCGATCGCCATGCGCGAGGCGTAGTACGATACGCCGAGCGAGGCGGCGACCGCCACAATCCACCCGAGGAATTGCCAGTAGCTCCGCGACAAGTTTGACTATCTCAAAGAGGGCGTCGCCAGTATCAATGACCGTGGCCGCTCTCGCGACGAATGCGTTCCACCTCGTCGAGCATCTTGTCCGTCAGCGCGTCGATCTCCGGTTTCACGGCCTCGAATCGCCGCTGGCCGATCTCGGCGCCTTTCTCGTACAGCTCCGGAAGTATTTGCAGCGTCTTGCGGCCCAGTGGTGTTTCGTAGAACTCGATCAGGCGTCCCAATTCCTCTTCGCTGAACTCCTGCACGAAAACATCGATGTATTCGTCCTTGGTGTTCTCCCAACTCAATGACTTCGATAGCAGGGCCAGCACTTCGTCGATAAACTTTTCATACGCGGGACGCGCTTCCTCCGGCGCCCCGGTACTGTCGAAGTTCGACAGCATGGTCTCGCGCAGGTTGTCGTAAGCACGCTCCACCTGGTCTTCTATCCCGGTCATCTCGAGTAACTGCTCGGCCGCCGCGCGGTGAGACACTTCGTCAGCCGATAATGGAACCGCGCCCAGGACAGCCAGGCAAACTGCCCAGCGAAGATGCTTCAGCATGATCACAAGGTACCATGCGCGCGCTGCCGATCCCCGCCTCGGGGTACAATTGTCGCCGATGACACGCCGCCAGTTTCTAGAGACCGCGGCGGCCGGAGCAACCTCCGCGATTCCCGCCGCTTCGGCCGATTCTCCCCAGCCCAATATCATCCTCTTCCTTGCCGACGACCTCGGCTTCGGTAACCTCGGCTGCTACGGACAAAAGGAAATCACCCCCAACCTCGACCGTCTCGCCGCCCATGGCGTCCGTTTCACACAGGCCTATGCCGGGTCCACCGTCTGCGCCCCGTCGCGCTGTTGCCTTGAGACCGGCTACCATACCGGCCACGCCCGCACCCGAGGCAACATGTATCCGAACCTGCCGCTGCTGCCCGGAACGCCCACCCTCGGCAGCGTGCTGCGTAACGCCGGCTATCGCACCGGCTTGGTTGGCAAGTGGGCGTTGGGTCACCTCGGTTCCACCGGTTACCCCCTCGACCAGGGCTACGACGACTTCCTCGGCTACTTCAGCCAGACGCACGCTCATAACTACTACCCCGAGCACCTGCTCGACGGGCGAAGCGCGCGTCTTCTGCGCGGCAACATGGCCAAGTCCCGGCGCAATGACTACGCACCCGATCTTTTCATCGAACGGGCGTTGGACTTCGTCGGCGCGCAGGATAACCGCCCCTTCTTCCTCCACTTCTCCACCACCATCCCCCACGCCAACAATGAAATGGGCCGCGACCTCGGCGACGGCATGGAAATCCCGACCTACGGGGCTTATGCCGATCGTGACTGGCCCGATCCGGAAAAGGGCTTCGCCGCCATGGTCACCCGCATGGACTCCGATATCGGCCGGATCGTCAATCAGCTCGAAGCCCTCGGCAAATCCGACAATACGCTCATCCTCTTCGCCTCCGACAACGGCCCGCATCGCGAGGGCGGCCACAACCCGGATTTCTTTGACGACAACGGCCCCCTGCGCGGCGCCAAACGGGATCTCTACGAGGGCGGCATTCGCGTGCCGGCCATCGCTCGTTGGCCGGCGCGGATCGAAGCCGGCCGCGTCTCCGGGCATCCGTGGGCCTTCTGGGATCTCCTGCCGACGTTCGCCGAAATCGCCCAGGCGGATGTGCCGGAAGGCCTGGATGGCATCTCGATCCTGCCCGAGCTGACCGGCGGCCGGCAGCGCCGGCACAACTCCTTTTACTGGGAGTTCCACGAGCGCGGCTTCCATCAGGCAGCCCGCCTCGGCGAGTGGAAGGGCGTCAAGCTTGGCCTCGACCGTCCGCTCGAGCTTTACAACCTCACACAGGATATCGGTGAGAGAAACGACGTCGCGGCCGCGCACCCGCAAGTGGCGCGGGAAATCGAAGCGGCGCTGAAATCTTCCCGGACGCCATCGGCCCATTGGCCAATCCGTGACCGTGGCGGGACGTCGTGAGTCCGCAAAAACGGGAGAACCCATCGAGATGAATCAAAATCGCAGATCCTTCGCCAAGACCGCCGCTGTGATGACGGCTGCTTCCTACGTCCGGATACTCGGAGCAAACGAGCGCATCAACTTCGGCGTCATCGGCGCCGGCGGCCGCGGGTCCGGTGTCTGGCGCTTGACGCTCGAGCAGCCGGAAGCGAACCCGGCCGCCGCCTGCGACGTCTATGAACCACACCTCGAGCGCGCTCTCAGCGAATCGGACGGGCGGGCCAAGGGCTACCGCGACTTCCGTAAGCTGCTCGACCACAAGCCGCTCGACGCCGTTATCGTCGCCACGCCGGACCATTGGCACGCGATCCCCACCATCATGGCTTGCCGACAGGGGCTCGATGTCTGGGTCGAGAAGCCGCTGTCTCTCACAGTCCGCGAAGGCCGTTATATGGTGGATGCGGCCCGAAAATACGACCGTGTTGTCCAGGTCGGCAGCCAGCAGCGCTCCGGACTCCATTACCATGAGGCGATCAAGCTCATCCACGACGGTGCTCTCGGCGAAGTCCATCACGTCGAAGCCGGCCGCGAGGTCAACTCGATGCCAGGCTTCGCCTCCGAAGCCCGCACCGGACCCTCCCTGCCGGCGAACTTCGACTACGACATGTGGCTCGGCCCCGCCCCCAAGCGCCCCTATCATCCGATGCGTGGAATCTATCACTTCCGATGGTTCTGGGACTACTCCGGCGGACAGCTGACCAACTTTGGAACTCATTACCTC
>CAYLSS010000236.1:0-6495 GCA_964385765.1 uncultured Solibacteraceae bacterium | reverse complement strand
GATAGCAGCCTGTTCGCGATGCCGGTGGTCTACCTCTGGGTCGGGCGGCCCTGGTTGGGCTGACCATCCCTTCGACGGGCGCTGGGGAACTCCACGAAACGAAAAAATTGTAAAAACATAAAGCCAAATCTTCGTTTTGGTCCATGATGTATAGAAGGCGTTATGTCAAACACCGAGGATCGGCGAATCATCATCGTTCTCGGCCCTCGCCACCTCGTAGCCGGCGGCCTGGCGGTCATTACACTGGTCGTGCTGACCTCGATCAGCGTTTACGTGATTGGCCACGTTTTCAGGCCGACAAGCGCGGTGGCGCGGGCCGGAGCTCCGGCTGAACAGATTCTGGTCATCGATGGGTCGGGCGAAATCACGCGGCAGGCTTCGCCCCCGGAGGGAGAAGCGGTGTTGGCGGGGGATTCGCCCCTGGCGGCGGAGGGGAACTCGTATGCGGGCTGCGAGGGCGACCCGGAGACGTTCTTCGGCGCCCCCGCCATCGGAGATCTCTATCTTCAGGTAGCTGCCGCCAACCGGGGCGTAGCCGGCATCTTCGCGATCTATCTGGACCAGAAGGGAGTGCCTGTGGTTGTCAGCGAAGCGCCGGAGGCGGACACATATCGTGTGCTGGCCGGCCCGCTGCCGCACTCCGGGGTAACAGCGGCCACGAAGGCGAAGTTGGAAGGGCTCGGTTTCCAGCCCTTCCTGCGCCGGATTCGCGAAGGCCAGTAAGGGAGATCCGCACAGGCCGGCCGAGTTGCTGCGAAGCATGGAATCGGCGGTCGTGCGCGGGCCGAAGGAGCCGGAGATCAACGCACTGTCCGCGTCTTGCGGCTGACGTAGTCCATCAGCAGATACCGGCCGAGGCGTTGCGGAGAAGCAAAATAAGCCCGGCCACGACAGATTTCGGTGACCTTTCTCACAAAACCCACGAGGTCCGGATCGCTGGCCAGCATGAAGGTATTCACCAGGATCCCCTGGCGCTTGCAGCGACTCACCTGCTCCATTGTGCGGCTGATCACCAGCGGATCGAGCCCGAACGAATTTTTGTAGATACGGCCATCGTCGAGTGAAAGCGCCGTGGGCTTGCCGTCGGTGATCATGATGATCTGCTTCATGTCCTTGCGCTCCTGCTTGAGAAGGCGTTGGGCGAGGATCAGGCCGTCCCGGGTATTGGTATGGTAGGGTCCGACGTGGACGCGGGCCAACTCCGGGAGCCGCACCTCCTCGGCGCTGTCATGAAACAGTACACAACGCAGGGTATCGCCGGGGTACTGGGTCCGAATGAGCTGAGCGAGGGCAAGAGCCACCTTCTTGGCGGGTGTAAAGCGATCCTCACCGTAGAGGATCATGCTGTGCGAGCAGTCGAGCATCAGCACAGTGGCGCAGGAGCTTTGGTACTCGCTTTGGTTTACGTGCAGATCGGGATACTCGAGTTCGATCCGTCCGCCGAGGCCCTGGCGGCGTATCGCGGAGAATAGCGTGGCGCTGGCGTCAAGGTTGAGCGTATCGCCGAACTCGTAGGGCTTGGGAGCGCCGCTGGCTTCGATTCCGGTTGCCATGTCTCTGGTATCGTGCGCTCCAAAGCTCGATTTGCCAAGGGAGCTCAGCAAATCCTTGAGCGCTTTGTAGCCCAGGAAATCAACGGTTTTGTCGGTGATCTCGATCCGCGCCGGACGGTTTTGATCGCTTTCCTCGCCGTCTCTGGTCACGTAGCCTTCCTGGATGAGCTTTTCGGCGAGCTTATCGACAAGCTGATCCATCTCTTGCTCGGACATCCGCGCAAGGCGATCCTGGAGCTGCTGCGACTGCTGGTCATCGAACAGATCCGGCTGCTCGAGGGCATTTCGAATCGCATCTTTCAGGTCGTCGAAGGTCTGTTCATTCCAATCCGAGAAGCGATAAAAATGATGCTCGAAGCCGCTGTTGAGAAAATGATCCGCGAGGGCCTTGACCAGGTCCGCGGCTTCAATGTCGAACTCTTCTCCGGTGTATCGCGTATATCGTGTTCCGCGCATGCAGTGTCCCCTAGTTCAGTTGCTCCGGAGGAGAGCCGGCGGCGCCGCGGAAGGAGCCCGCCGAAGTCGCCACGCTCCGCTTCTCGGCGGCGACAAAGCCCAACTGCTCGGACCGGCTAATTTTCTTCCTGGCGTACAGGCCTTCGAGAATGAATTCCGAAGCGGAGACCCGCATGGCGGGCGGATCGTCGTTGGAAACGCCGAGTTTAGTGATCCGATCAAGGAGTCCCTGAATGCCGGCGAGGCGACCGAGGACGGTTTCGGAGGAGGAAGAGTCGTCGACGAGGATGTTTCCGCCGAGCTCGAACCACTGGACGATTAGCGACAAGTCGACTCCGTCGAATACGTTGTGAAACACCTTGCCGACGGCCTGGCGAATCAACTGGCGGGCGACGGTTTCACTGCCGTGGATTTCACCCTCGTATTCGAGCTCCAGCTTGCCGGTCAGCGAGGGAAGCGCGCCATAGATGTCAGAGATTCGTGGGACAGCCAGGTTGTCGCCCGAGAGCAAAGCCCGCCGCTCGGCGTTCGAGACCACGTTCTCGAGCACCGTGATGGGAAGCCGTTGAGAAACGCCGGAACGATGGTCGATCTTCTTGTCGTCCCGGGCCAGGAAGGCAATCTGCTCGACCGTCTGGCGTATATAGTCCGGGATCGTGCTGGGGACGCTGGTGGAGCGATCGGTCCAGGCTTCCTGCCGGGTGATAGCCATCCCGTCCTCGATGGCGATGGGATAGTGGGTGCGAATCTCGCTGCCGATGCGGTCTTTGAGGGGGGAGATGATCTTGCCGCGGGCGGTGTAGTCTTCCGGGTTGGCGGTGAAGACGAGCATCACGTCGAGCGGGAGGCGGACCGGATAGCCTTTGATCTGAATGTCGCCCTCCTGCATGATGTTGAACAACCCGACCTGAATCTTGCCGGCAAGGTCAGGCAGTTCATTCACCGCGAAGATGCCCCGATTAGAGCGGGGCAGGAGACCGTAGTGCATGGTGAGCTCGCTCGAGATGTCGTGGCCATGGCGGGCCGCCTTGATTGGATCAAGATCTCCGATCATGTCGGCGATGGTGACGTCCGGCGTCGCCAGCTTCTCGACGTACCGCTCCTCTGGCCGCAGCCAGGCTATGGGCGTCTCATCACCCATTTCAGCGACCATGTCACGTCCATAGCGGGAGACGGGGCGATAGGGGTTATCACGGAGCTCGGAGCCGGCGATTGACGGAACAGCCTCATCGAGCAGGCAGGCCAGCATCCGCAGGATCCGCGTTTTGGCCTGGCCCCTGAGCCCGAGCAGGATAAAGTTGTGGCGCGAGAGGATAGCGTTCACGATCTGCGGGACGACGGTGTCTTCGTAGCCGACGATTCCTGGAAAAAGTGCCGTGCCGCCGCGGAGGCGGGCGATGAGGTTATTCCGGAGCTCGTCTTTCACCGTTCGGTGAGCAAGGCGCTCCTCGCTATAGGCGCTGCGACGAAGTTCGCCGAGCGTTTTCGGCAGTTCCGAGTGTGTCTTTGGCATATGGCATCCCCAATCTTGCCTGTTGCCGTTCGGCGACGGACCCTGCCGAGCTAAAGATTTGGTCCGTGCCCTAATTCAGCCCGCAGGCGCCCGGTGTGGGGCACACACCGCCCGATGGACATTGCGGGCCGTCCGGCGCTGCAGGGGAACCGCCAGAATGTGCGGCGAAAATGGAGAGCTGCTGCGTCAGTCGTCCGCTGTCGCATGACGGGCAGATGATCGATGTCTCATCAAGGCGTCGAACCAGCTTTTCGAACTGCGTTCCACAATCGTCACATTTGTACTCGAAGATCGGCATGGTCGTGTTCCCCTACCTGCTAACGATGATTCTATTCTAGCAGCGGAAGGGCCAAATCTTGCTCGGCGGATGTTTTTCGCGGCCCGTGGTCGGCAGGAGGCGTTGCAATTCAAACAATTATAATTTAGATTGTTTTATTAGGGACCGACCGGACCGAGACCTCACCAGCCGCTCTCAGGCTGGCGGCGAGGTGTTTGCATGGCCTTGATTGACAGGGTTTTTCCGGTAATGATACCTTTACGAGGAGTCAGGTTGGCTCGTTGAGGGCGTTCTCCTCGTCCGCAGGAGTGAACGCTTCGTTGTTCACGCGATCGCCCGGACCACTGATCGGCGGGATCGATGACACGTTGAGTCCGGCTGGATCGCGGTCGGAATGCTTCAGGTGGCTGCATCCCCCAGGCAGCCGAGCCGGTATGCGTACGCTCCCGACAGCGCGCTCCCAGCAGTGGCTGGACCGACACGGTCGTCCCGTCCGTTCAACGTTGATACCATGGAACAGCACGCTGTGCCCGTGGGGGAATTGATTGGAGAAGGTTGGAGGAACTCACAGCATGAAGGTTCTGGCCCTTGGAGCCGGAGGTTTTATCGGTTCTCATTTGACGAAGCGTCTTTTGGATGAGGGGCACAGCGTCATCGCGGTGGACCTGTACAAGGACTACAAGGTGGAAGCGTTCGCTGACCACCCGCGTCTGGACTACATCGTACAGGATATCCGCGACCGCAACTGGCCGATGGAGGAATATGTCGAGGATGCCGACCTGGTGATTGACCTGATCGCCTACGCCAACCCCGGGCTATACATCCAGATACCGCTGGAGGTTTTTCATCTAAACTTCAACGAAAACCTTCGCATTGCGGAGTCGTGCGTGCGGCACAAGAAGCGGCTGGTTCAGTATTCGACCTGCGAGGTGTATGGCCGCACGGTGGCCAGTGTCGAAGGCATCGAACTGAGGGATCCCGAGGATCCAAAGTACGCTACGTTTTCGGAAGACAGGAGTGAATTCATCCTGGGGCCGGTGTGCAAGCACCGCTGGATCTACGCGAGCGCGAAACAATTGCTCGAGCGCGTTCTACACGCCTACGGACTCGAGCGGGGCTTTAATTACACGATCGTCCGTCCCTTCAACTTCATCGGTCCGAAAATCGACTTCCTGCTGGCCGAACGGGAAGGTGTTCCGCGCGTGTTTTCATTTTTTATGGACGCCCTGATGAACGGGACACGGATGGAGTTGGTCAACGGCGGCCGCCAGCGGCGTTCCTACACTTACATCGACGACGCCATCGACTGCACGATGCGGATCGTGGAGAATCCGAACGGAGTCTGCAATCAGCAGATCTTCAACATCGGTCATCCGGGCAACGAGGTGAGCATCCGCCAATTGGCCGAGTTCATGCTGGAGATCTATCGCGAGAAGTTCGCCAAGCCGGGAGACAGGATGCCGGATATTGTCGAAGTCTCGGGTGAAGAGTTCTACGGCGAAGGCTACGACGACTCCGACCGCCGGATTCCCGACATCACTAAGGCGCGCACACTGCTCGGCTGGGAACCCCGGTGGGGCATACGGGAGATGCTCGAAGAGACGATGCGCTACTACGTCACCGAGTACGCCGACCAGGTGCTCGGCAAAGCCAACACCCCGGCCCAGGCGTAGAGACGCAGGGAAGCGCATGGTGGATCGGGTATTCGTGATCATGCCCGCTTACAATGCGGGCTCCACGATCGAGCAAGTGTTTGCCCGAATTCCAGAGGCCGCGAAAGAACGAATCGAGCGCTACGTAGTGGTCAATGACGGTAGTACGGACGATACTTCCGCCGCCGTGGCGCGGCTCCAACAGGAGTGGCCGTCGCTGGTCCTCCTGGAGCATGACGGGAATCGCGGCTATGGCGCCGCGGAGAAGACTTTGCTCAACTATGCACTTGGGGAGGGCGCCGAGGTGGCTGTTCTGCTCCACTCAGATGGCCAGTATTCTCCGGAGAAGATCCCAGAAATCCTCGAACTGTTTGACAGGGACGAAGCCGATATCGTCCAGGGCTCCCGCATGGCCGGGCGTTCGAACGCCCTGGAGAGCATGCCTTTTTACAAGTTCGTAGCCAATAAGTGCCTGACGGCGATCGAAAACTGGGCCTTCGGTCTCGGTCTCGCCGAATACCACTCAGGCTACATGATCTACAATCGCCGGGCCCTGGAGACGATTCCCTTCAACCGGCTTTCGGGCTCTTTCGACTTTGACCTCGAGATGCTGGTGCTGGCGAGCATCAAGGGGCTGCGGGTGAAGGAGTTGCCGATTCCCACGATCTACGCCGACGAGAAATCTCACCTGAATCCGATTAAGTACGGTTTCGATGTGCTGGGTGTGGTGTGGGACTACAAGCGCGGGAAGTACCACGGGTTGTAGGGTTTGTAGGGGGCCTCCGAAGCTCTTAATCGGCAGCCGCTGGTGGTCGCGGTTGTGGTCAGTACGGACGCTCGAAACCTGCCCCGAGACTATCCCGCGAATGTCCGTGTCCCCGGCGCGGAGCGCGGTCTTGCGAAAGACACTGTCTTTTTTTGCTGGGTCGGACCGGCAGGTGATTGCATCTTCGGGACCAGGCCTTACGCCTCTGTCGGGATATGACGTCCCACCCCTACTCGATAAGCGCGCCCACCACTCGATCGAGAAACTGCCGTGCCGGG
>CAYLSS010000235.1:0-6500 GCA_964385765.1 uncultured Solibacteraceae bacterium | reverse complement strand
AAGGCGATGCGGGCGACACGATGACCATCATGCGCGGGATGCTGGACGCCGCGCTTCATCGGTCGGGCAAGCGGCACCGGCGCATCATCCTGGTGCTGATTATCCTGCTCGCCGTGCTCGCCGGCTACTCGGGGTGGCGGATTAATGCGCTTAAGAAGGAGAAGCGTGACATCGATCAAGAGATCGCCGCCATCGAGGCGCAGATCGAAGAGGGCGGCCATCGGGACGAGGAACTGCGAGAGCTCATCCAA
This sequence comes from uncultured Solibacteraceae bacterium, assembly GCA_964385765.1. Lineage (GTDB taxonomy): Bacteria > Acidobacteriota > Terriglobia > Bryobacterales > Bryobacteraceae > CAWELS01. Next base: position 6,249 of record CAYLSS010000235.1, on the reverse strand, counting down.
AGGCTGAACGGGTATCAGCAGCAAGCCGAGGCGCTCCAGGACAGCGTCTTCTTTAAGCTGGGACTGCAAGGGCGCGAGGAGGCCTTCATCGAACGCGAGATCAGGGCTATCATGATCGAATTCGGCGCTGAACAGTACAGTATCCCGCCAGAGTTCACCGAGCAGGTGAGCCATTACGTGGAGCGCTTCCAGAACGAGGAACGCGGCACTGTCGAACGGGCAATAGGCAGCCGCCGGGATGACCTGGAGCGGATGCGCGAGATCTTCCGTTCGATGAACCTGCCGCCCGACCTCGTGCACATGGTCCTGGTCGAGAGCTCGTTTCTCAGCCAGCGAAGAAGCGCGAAGGGCGCCGTCGGGTTGTGGCAATTCACCCCGGCGACGGCTCGCGCCTATGGCCTCACTGTCAATAGCGAAACCGATGAGCGGCTCGACCTGGAAAAATCCACCGAGGCCGCCGCCAAGTACGTTCGGACGCTGATTCTCGAATTCGGCTCCGGCAGTTCGGTGATGCTGGCACTGGCCGCCTATAACGTTGGCCCTGGTAAAGTAAGAACAGCGGTACGGAGGGTGGAAGACCCGATCAAGCAGCGCAATTTCTGGTACCTGTACCGGATGCGGGCACTACCTCGGGAAACCCGGCAATATGTTCCCAAGATCATCGCTGCGATCGTTGTCGGCCGCAATCTCGACCGTTTCGGATTCTAGGGACTAACGAGATGCTACCGAAACTCACTCGTCGAGCTTTCCTTTCGAGTGGCGTAGCGCTGTCCCCGCTGCCGCGGGCTCAACCGCTAACACGCGAGCTGGACGGCGTCGAAGTGTCCTTCATCCAGCTCTCGGACACCCACGTCTCCAGACGCCGCCTTTACTCCGAGCGGCGCGCCTACGACTTACCCGCGGACGAGTCAGTGCGCCGCTGCCGCGCGGCGGTGAAGGCGATCAACGAGTGCACACTGCCGCATGAGCTGATCATTCACACCGGCGACGTGGCGCACACGCGCGAGACCAATGACGACTTCGACCTCGCTCGCGAGCTTCACGAGTTCCAGCGCCCCGCCTATTTCCTTCCCGGCAACCACGACCTCGGCTACAGCCATACCGACCGCTACCGGCCGGCTTTCGAGGAGCGATTCGGCAAGTCCAACATCGCCATCGAGCCTGTGGATGGTCTGCGCTTTGCGCTCTTCGACAGCCAGCCGCTCGACCCGAGGGCGCCCCACGAGCACCAGGAGCAGGCATACGCCCACCTGGATCGCATCCTGACGCCGGCGAAGCCCACCATCCTTTTCTGCCACGTGATGGGACTCGAGTCATTTCACGTCAACCGCCTGTGGTCCGGCTGGCCGGCCGACAAGATGGAGCGCTGGACGAAGCGCATGAAGGACGGCGGCGTTCTGGCAGTTCTAGCCGGACACTTCCATCGCGACGAGACGCACATGGTGAACGGGTTGCCGTTCTACCTCTGCGGTCCGGTCATCAACATGTGGGGCCGGCAGACTTCATTCCGCCACTGGACGTTCAAGGACGGACATCTCTCCTACCGCAGCGTGTACCTGGAGCTGTAACTCACTTCGCAGAATCCCACCGAAATCCACTCAGTAGGTCAGAAAATGTCGGGCCTGCTGCCCCTGAAGACTAACTCAGCAGCGACCGGCCGTCCATGTCGGGGGGCTTCGATACGCCGAAGTAGTCGAGGATCGTTACCGGCAAATCCACGATATTCGGATCATTGGCATTGAATGGGAGGCTGGAGAAGAGCGATCCGGGCACGAGGTCCTTGGCCATCGAGTGGTCGCCGCTCCAGGCGTAGGGGTTGATATCGATCAGCACCTTGCCGGTGTCGCCGAGGATCGATCCTGACGACGACCGGTATCCCGGCGTGTAGCCGACGAGCAGGTCGGGCATCTCGTAGGTCACCTCACCGCTGTACACCTCATCCTGGCGATAGACCTTGGCCACGGGACGCTGGCCAGTCTCGGAATCCGTGATCGATTCGAGCTCGGCGCTGATCCGTTTCATCAGCTCCAGGCGGCGGCCGGGGCCGACGGTCCCATTCCACTCGCGACCCTCTTGATTAATGTAGAGCCCGTTGAAGCCGATCCCATAGGCGAGCGTCTTGGTCCAGTCAATGTCGAGGAAGTCCGTTTCTTCTTTCTTCTCCGCTTCCGGCATCAGCACCAGATAGCCCTGCTCGCGGAGCCAGGTATTCAGGTGGAACTGCCGGCCGAACGGGGCGAAGCCGTGGTCAGAGCAAATCAGCACCAGGGTGTTGTCATCCACCGCCGGCAGGACCTTACCCACGAGCCGATCCATCTGCTCGTACATGTGGTGGATGTAGCCGGCAAAGCGCACGTCGCTGGCCTCGTGCATGGGATGGCTTTTGTCCATGTTCCGCCAAAGCATGTGAGCGTCCTGGTCGGTGCTGGAGACGTAGAAATAGAACAGGCCGGAATTGAAGCGCGACCACTCGTAGTCGAACAGCGCCAGACGCTCGTCGAGAATCAGTTCCGCCTGCTTCACGTAGGCCTCGTCATCAATGACGCGGTAGTCGAGCGACTTCGTGTCGGCGGGCAGGCCGCGGGTCCAGAACGGACCGATTTCGGCGGCGATCTCGGCGCCGAGGTCCTCCGGGTGGGTGATGGGCATGGCCTGCTCGGCCGGGTCGATGTTGATGGGCGCGACGTAGAGCTTGAGATGAGGGTGGGCTTCCTTGAGATAGAAGCGGGCGATACCGGAAACACCGCTGATCAGCGGCACCATGTCGAACTTCAGCCGAACCCAGTCGCTGTACTCTCCTTTGGCCAGGACAATGCGCTCGCCCTGGATATCGAGCCGTACGACATCTTCGGTCGGGTCGATGTGGACGGTAAAGGGGACGCGGGTGCTGTTGACGAACGGGTCGGCGGAGTCGCCCTTCGGCTTTCGGAGAGCGTTGACCGGGCCGTACAATTCGGCGTAAACGCAATCCCCCTGCTTGTCGACGTGGATGATATTGCCGCCGCTGAACCCCTCGTAGTGCTCTGACTTGTCGGTCGTGAAGTAGTTCGCGACACCGAAGGAATCGATCAGGTCGGGTGTCCCCATGCCGCTGATGGCGCGGGTGGCGGTCTCCTCTACCGGGAAGTTCGTCGGGATCTTGATCACCCTGGCCCATGTTGCGCCGCAACAGCGCTGCTGTGGCCGGGATGCCCTGGGCAGTAAGGTAAGACCAGAATGGTGTTCCGCGGCGCCGGTTTCGCACCTCGCCTCCGCCAAGCGGCAACTGGTAGTCGCCGAGCGAGAGTGTGCGTCCGGAAGGCTCGGACTCCCAGATGGAGAAGAACGGCGCGTAGGTTTGCGGGTCGCGGACGATGAAATCGGCGATGCCGTGGCCGCCCGGGTTGCGTCCGGTGATGAAGCTGCTCCAGGCAACCGGGCTGAGCGCCGGCATGGTGGTGCCAAGAGTCGTGAACTTACCCATCCTGGCCAGCTTCTTGAAGTTGGGGGCGCGGCCGGTGTCGATGAGCGCTTTGATGATCTTCGGGTCCAGGCCGTCGAGGCCAAGCACGATCACCTTCTTCTCGGTCGTGGAGCGCTTCGGACCGCAGGCGATGTAGGGGAAGGCGCCGGCGCCGGCCAGGGTCCTGACGAATTGACGCCGGTTCTGGCGTGCCCGTGCTTTCGAAGAATCCGCTGGCATTAGGTGTTCTTTTCCCGTCCCGCTTCTCCCGCTATCCCCCATTGTAACGTCCGCTGGCAGGTCTATTTCGCAGCGGCCTCGACCTGGCGCATGACTCGGAGTGTGTTGCCGCCGTATATCTTGCGGATATCGTCCGCTGAGTAGCCCTGTTCGAGCAGCGCACGTGTGAGATTGGGAAACTGCGACACATCGTCCAGGCCGGTGGGCACGCAACTGACGCCATCGTAGTCGCTGCCGATGCCGACAGCGTCGACTCCAGCCAGCTTGACCGCGTGGTCGATGTGGGCGACCACGTCGGCGAGGGTCGCTCGCGGGACGCTCTTGGGGTCGCGGCCTTTCATCGCCGGGTTGAAATAGGGCGAAGCGGCGGCCGATTCCTCGGACAAGAACTCGCAGCCGAAATTGATGTGGATCACGCCGCCTTTCTTGGCCATCGCGACAATCATTTTGTCCGTCATGTTGCGGGCGATGCCGGTAAGAGCCCGGCAGGAGGAATGCGATGCGATGACTGGAGCCTCAGAGGTTTCCAGCACGTCCCAAAAGGTGTCATCGGAGACGTGGGAAACATCGATCATCATGCCCAGACGGTTCATCTCATGGATTACCTCGCGGCCAAATTTCGTCAAGCCGCCGTGATGACGTACGCTGGGGTCGTCGATGTCACCCGAGGAGTCGGCCCAATTGTTTGTGTTCGAGTGGGTCAGGGTCATGTAGCGGACGCCGAGATCGTAGGTGGCTCGGAGGATGCGCAGGTTGTCTTCGATGGCGTGGCCGCCTTCGATGCCGATGAGCGCCGCGATCTTCCCTTCCCGGCGGGCGCGTTCGATGTCGGCCGCGGTGAGAGCGAGGAGGAAATCGTCCGGGTACCGGGCGGCGATGTCATGACGGACGGTGTCAATCATTTCAAGCACGCGGTGAGCGGACTGGTTCTTTGGGACATACGTTCTCGAGACGTAGGCCGCGAAAAAGACCGCCCCCACGCCGCCCTCGCGCAATCTCGGGAGATCGGTGTGAGTATCCTGCTGCCGTGTGCCGAAGTCCAGGCCCTGGACGGTATTGCTGGTGACGTCATTATGGAGGTCGATGAGGATCGCCGATTCGTGAACGCGGCGCACCTCATCGTCGCTGATCGGCGGTGCCGGGTCCGCGAGCGCCGGCAGGGCGCAGAGGAGTAGGAGAAGGTGTCCAAGGGCCGTGGTCATACCCCCTCAGTGTACGCTTCGGGGACGGCGCATCGCTTGCCGCCGCGTCGAGGCGACGAGTCCGCCGAAACTAGCCGAAACTATCGGGCTGGATTTGCGTCTGATGTACTAAAATGAGGGCAGTGGGGATTGAAGCCCGTAGCTGTCTCGACTAGTCGAGGATCTGAATGAATCGTCTTGTGAAATTCACTGTGATCGCGTTTTCGTCGTGCCTGGTGTTGTTCCTGCTGCTGGGCACGCTGCTGGGGCGGGACGCAAACCCGGAAGAGGTCTACCGCCACTTCGCGGTGTACACCGAGGTGTTGTCGCGGATCAAGAGTGAGTACGTCGAAGAGCCGAACATGAAAGACGTCACGCTCGGCGCGCTGAACGGCATGCTCGAATCAATCGACCCTTACGCCAGCTACCTGACGGCGGACCAGTACGAAGCCTATAAGAAGGAGATGGACTCGAGCAAGGCGGGTGTCGGCCTGATCTTGTCGCGAAAGGTCGGCTATGTCAGCGTCGTGGACGCGCTGCCGGGATCGCCGGCGGCCGAGGCTGGTCTCACCACGGGTGACATGATCGAGACCATCGACGGAGTGGCAACCCGCGACATGCCGCTCGCCTATGCCGAGATGCTGCTGCGCGGCAAGGCGGGGACGACGGTGGATCTGACTGTACTTCGGGTGCGCCAGGGGGCTGAGCCCCAGGAAGTGCAACTGACGCGGAGTCGGCTCAGTTTTCCGGATGTCCGCTCGCAGATCATTGCGGACAATATCGGCCACATTCGGATTCAGAGTCTCGAGGAAGGAAAGACCAAGGAGATCAGCCGCCACGTCAAGCAGATGCTGAATAAGGGCGCCGACAAACTGATCCTCGATCTGCGGCGCAACGCGTCGGGAGACCCGAAAGAAGGCATCGCGCTGGCCGATGTATTCCTCGAGGAAGGGCTGATTACCTATCTCGAGGGCCAGAGAGTGCCGCGGCAGGAGTTCCGGGCGACCGATGAGGAATCGCTGGCTGACGTGCCCATGGCGGTGGTCATCAACCGGGGCACAGCGGGAGGCGCCGAGATTGCGGCTGCCGCCCTGCTGGGTAATAAGCGCTGTGAGGTAGTCGGCGAGCGCAGCTACGGCAACGCCGCTCTGCGCCGCGCCGTTCAATTGGATGATGCTGGAGCGGTGATCCTGTCGGTGGCGAAGTACTATTCACCAGATGGTGAGGCCATTCAGGACACCGGGGTGACGCCATCAGTGGTGGCCATGGCGCGCGAGCCAGAGCCGATCGATGAGGGACCGGCCATTCAGGCTCTGCCGGAGCCGTCGCTGGACGAGGACATTATCCTGCAGAAGGCCATCGAAGTTCTGACCGAGAATACATCTG
>CAYLSS010000234.1:0-6503 GCA_964385765.1 uncultured Solibacteraceae bacterium | reverse complement strand
GGCCACCGCCGTCGCGCGCCCGCGCTCCCAGTTGTGCTCATCGATCAGGTAGGACGTGGCCACCTCGAGCATCGAGATTGCACTGGTCACCGCGGCCACCACCAGCAGTCCGAAAAACATGATCGACAGAAAACCGCCGGCCGGCAATTGATTCAATGCGACCGGAATCGTGATGAATACCAGCCCCGGCCCCGCTCCGGGCTCCATGTTGTTCGTGAAGATGATGGGAAACAAGACCATCGCCGCGCAGATTGCGATCCCCGTATCCAGCGCCGATATCGTGATCGCCGACGACATAATGTCGTCTCCCTCGTGAAGGTAGCTGCCGTAAGTCAGAATCGCTCCCATGCCCAAACTCAGGCTAAAAAAGGCCTGGCCAAGCGCCTCCAGCAGTCCTTCGGTCGTGAACTCCCCGAGGTGGAACCCGAAGACGAAATCCACCGCCCGGCCGAAGCCGTCCAGCGTGAAAGCGCGAATCAGCAGGCCCACGAGCATGACGAACAGCACAGGCATCAGAATCGTCGACCATCGCTCCAGCCCCTTGGCGATGCCTCCCATCACAATCGCACTGCAGACGACGATGAAGGCGAGGTGCCAGCCGACATTGAGCCATGCCGAGGCATTCAGATCAGCGAATAGCTGCGCTGTTCCTTCCGGCCCCAATCCCTGCATGCCCCCCGTGAGCGAGAGCCACGTGTAGTGCAGTGACCATCCGGCCACCACGCTGTAGAAAGAGAGAATGACAAACGCCGAGGCCACTCCCAGGAAGCCGATAAGAACCCAGCCCTGACGCCGCCCGGCCAGCTTGCGCATGGCTCCCACCGGCGACGCCTGCGCCGCCCGTCCCAGCAGAATCTCGGCCGTCATCACCGGTAGTCCGACAAACAACACGCAAGCCAGGTAAACCAGTACGAAGACGCCCCCGCCATTCTCGCCCACCTCGTACGGAAACTTCCAGATGTTGCCCAGCCCCACCGCCGATCCGGCGGCCGCCAGAACGAATCCCGCTTTCGATTTCCAATGTGCCCGTGCAACCAATCTCTCTTCTCCAATGCTTCCTTGGGCTCAAGCCGCTAACGCTCACGGTTCAATATCTTCACCGGCGTGCATCGATCCGGACCCTCAGCGAGCGGCCTTCCCGGCCGGTCACCGAGGGTCGCTAAGCCGGCCGCCGCCGCCTCCAAAGGAAATAGACCGGAATGCCGAGCAGCACGATGATCAGTCCTGGCCATGTGTAGTTCGGCTTGTAGAACAGCAACAGTATCTCGATCAGCCCGGCGGCGGCTATGTAGATCAACGGGACAACAGGGTACCCGATCGCCTTGTAAGGCCGGGGAAGATCCGGCCGGCGAAATCGCAGGACGAACACCCCCGCGATCGTCAGGATATAGAAAAGCAAAACAGCGAATATAACATAGTCCAGCAGATTGCTATATGTGCCGCTAAGCGTCAGCACGCAGGCCCAGAAACATTGGACGCCCAGCGATACCGACGGCGTGTGGCGCTTCGGATCGATCCGGGCCACGCTCTTGAAAAACAGCCCGTCCCGCGCCATCGCGTAGTACACTCGCGCTCCCGCCAGGATCATCCCATTCATGCAGCCGAACGTCGACACCATGATCGCGATGGCCATCACCTGCACCGCCGCCGGACCCAGCACCGTCGCCACCGCCGCCGTCCCCACGCGGTCCTCCGAAGCCGACTGTATCCCTTCGAGCGGCAGCAGGTTCAAGTACGAGAAGTTGCACGCCAGATAAAGCAGCGAGACGGCCCCGACTCCCAGGCTCAGCGCCAGCGGCAGGTTCCGCTTCGGATTCCGCACCTCCTCGCCGGTGAACGTGACGTTGTTCCAGGCGTCGGACGAAAACAGTGAGCCCACCATGCCGACCCCGACCGCCTGAACCGCCAGCCAGCTCCATCCAAGTTCACCCCAGAAGTTCGTGAAGTTTCCTTCCACCGCTGCCGGATTCCGGTAGATGAAACCCAGCCCGATCAGCCCCACCAGCGCTCCGGTCTTGGCCACCGTGAAGATGTTCTGCACCACGGCGCCCGTGCGCAGTCCCCTCGTATTCACCCAGGTGAGCAGCACCAGCACCCCGATCCCCAAACACTGTTGCGTGTTGATGGTGAGCGGTCCGGCGGCCAACACCAGGTTGTCCTCGGAGAACCACGGCAGCAGAACGCCCGTGAATTTGGCGAAGGCGACGGCTACCGCGGCCACAGTCCCCGTTTGAATCACCAGGAACAAGGTCCAGCCGTAGAGGAAGCCGAACATCGGCCCATACGCCTCGCGCAGATACACATACTGACCGCCGGCCCTCGGCATCATGGCCGCTAGTTCGCCGTAGCTCAGCGCGGCCACCAGCGTCAGGATCGCCGTCACCACCCACGCCATCATCATCAGCCCCGGTGATCCGGTCTGCCGCGCGACATCCGCCGCCGTCACAAAGATCCCCGACCCGATCATCGACCCCATCACGATCGCGGTCGAGTCCCCCAGCCCCAGGCCCTTGACCAGCCCCGTTTTCACTTCTGCCCGAGTAGCTTCTGCCATTCTTCGATCCGTTGTCGCAGGATTTGCGGGTCGAGCGGGTCCGGGTAAAGATCCCCAATGACAGCCACCGAATCGGCCCCAGCACCGATGACCCCTAAAGCATTGTCGCGCGTAATGCCGCCGATAGCGACCACCGGCCGCCGGGTCAGCGGTCGCCAGGCCCGGACGCCATCCACGCCGATCACCGGATCCGGCCGGTCCTTCGATGCCGTCGCGTAGACCGGCCCCATCGCCACGTAGTCCACCGGTTCCTCCGCCGCCGCCAGAAGCTGGGCTTCATTGTGGGTCGAGAAGCCGATAATCGTCTGTTCGCCCAAAATACCCCGCGCCATGGCCGGCGGCAGATCGTCCTGCCCGAGATGGACTCCCGCCGCGCCGAGCATCTTCGCGATGTCCGCCCGGTCGTCGATGATCAGCGTCGCCCCGGCATCTTCGCAGAGCCGCCCGACCCGCTCCGCTGCCTCGAAAACTTCGCCCGAAAAGTGCCCCTTGTGCCGGATCTGCAACCAGCGGGCGCCGCCATCGAGCATCGCCCCCGCGGCGCCGGCGAGCGGCAGCCCGCGGCTATTCAGCACGGCGGTATCAAGGATCGGATAGAGCGGCGGCGGATTCATGGATATCGAATGGACCAGCGTCTCTCATCTTATTGAAAACCATCGCCAGACATCTGCTACCATCTCTCCCGAGGAGGGATGCAAGCATGATCGTTGTCCGCAACAACTTCACCGCCAAGCCCGGCCAGGCGAGCAAGCTGGCCGCGCAACTCAAGGAAATGGCCGCTGCCGGCAATCTCCCCAACCACCGTGTTCTCACCGACGTGACCGGCGAATTCAATCGCGTCGTGCTGGAGTACGAGGTGGAATCCGCGGCCGGATTCGAGGAGACATTCAACCGGTACACAAAGGATCAAAAGATGCGCGAGAAAGCGAAGGGCTACACGGATCTCTGGATAACCGGCAGCCGCGAGCTGCTCCGTCTAGTCTGACACCCCGCTCGCGTGTCACACCCGCTCCACAGACCGGGAATCTCTTCCGAAATGCCGCTGGCGAGCACCTCGGCGCGGAACAGGGAAATGAAAACGTCCGGGGCGTGGGCCGTTGGGTCGAGGTTCGGCGCGGCCTCCCCGTCACGAGCGGAATCCGCGATTGTCTCGCCTGGCTCCGTGGCAAAGATCTCGATGACCGACCCGCGGCGCGCCGGCGCGGTTGTAGAATGACGGGATGTCTACTGGGAACCACGCCGGACGTCTCTGTCTGTGCCTTTGTTTCTTTGTCCTGATCGCGAGTCCGCTGGCGGGCGCTGTTCCGGACAACCTGGTGCTCATTCTCGACGCCTCGGGGTCGATGTGGGGGAGGGTCCACAGCGAAACCAAGATCGAGGCGGCGCGGCGGGTCGTGCGATCGCTGGTGGGAAAGCTGCCGGATGGGGCCAGGCTGGGCCTGGTGGCGTATGGCCACCGGCGGAAGGGCGATTGCGCTGACATCGAGACGCTTGTGCCTCCGGGGTCGGCGAACACCGCAGCGGTGCCCGACCGGGTGGATCAGCTCAACCCGCTGGGCATGACGCCCATCACGAAGTCTTTCGAGCAGGCAGCGGCGGCGGTCAAGCAAGGGGGCACTCCGGCGACTATCGTGCTCGTGACCGATGGCCTCGAAACCTGCGGCGGCGATCCCTGCACGGCGGTGCGGCAGGCCAGCGACTCCGGCATCGAGTTCGTGCTGCACATCGTCGGCTTCGACGTGGCCAAGGAGAATGTTTCATCGCTCGAATGCGCCGCTCAGGCGGGCGGCGGGCTGTATATACCGGCCGAGAGCGCTGATGAACTCTCGGCCGCGCTCGAGCGGACCATGACCGAAGAAACGCCGGTGGGTGACGCGACTCTGGCCGTGAAGTCGGTGGTGGATGGCCAGTTGCACGACTCGGTTGTTGACGTCTTCGACGGTGCGGGCAAGAAGATAGCCGGCGGGCGCACCTATGCCGGAGCCGAGACCAACCCCCGCAAGTTCCCGCTCGAACCGGGCTCATACGACGTGTTGGTCCGCCCGATTCGCGTGCAGGGTGGAGCCGAGGTTCGATTCTCGAAGGTAGCGGTCGAGGCGGGCAAGGTGGTGGAGAAGATAGCCGACTTCTCCACGGGCGAGTTGAGCGTCCTGGTAACCCGCAACGGGGCGCTGTCGGATGCCGCCATTCGTGTCTTCCGGGCGAGTGACGGGAAGCAGGCGGCGGCAAGCCGCAGTTACACCCATGAGAATACCAATCCGCGCATCTTCCGTCTGCCTCCCGGCACGTACAATGTGAAGGTCCAGTCGGTGGAAATGGCCGGTGCCGTGGACGAGTTGATTGCAGGCGTCGCGGTGACCGGCGGCGCGCGCGCCGAGGCCAAGAAAGAATTTGTCAGCGGGACATTGAAAATCGGCGCCTCGAATGCCGGTGAGTTGGCCGACGCCACCGTCAACATTGTCAACGCGGCAGGCAAGCGAACGGGCGGAGGCCGTACTTATACCGGCCCGAAAAGCAACCCCAAGCCCTTCGAGCTGCCTCCCGGGACATATACAGTGACAGTCAGCCCGGTGCGCGTCCCGGGCGCGACTCCGCAGACGGTGACCGTCGAGGTCACCGCCGGCGGCACAACGGTCAAGACGGTTGACTTCGCCCAGTAAAGGTACACTCCTCGCAGCGGCCAAGTAGTCTGTGGGGCGGACCGACATCGGGCCATCCACGCCCCAGCCGGCGACCTCCAACAGGATCTTCTTCGCCGCCGCGGCACGCCGAACTCGCCGGACCGCCCGCATCCACGAATGCCTGCCGGTACCGTTGAAACGGTCCGAAGGGCGAGAATGGTCCGCTCTACGGGCCGGAACCGAGGATTATCGTAACTGTGTTTGCCGGGACTCCGCCGATGCTCAGTTCCAGTGGCTGGGGGCCGGAAGGCGCGCCGGCGGGCACGGTTACATTCACTTGATAAAGGCCCGGGAAGACCGGCGAGAGGCCGCTGAACCCGACTTCAACGGGGATTCCGGCAATTCGGGCCTGCGGTGTCAGGACGGTCGAGCTGAGGCTCGGATCCGGGGCGAAGGGCTCGACCGCGCCGAGGCCGGTGGAGAAGACTTCAAGGATCTCGCCTGGCGCGGCCGGACGGTCCGAGGTGAGTTGGTTGGCCCCGGCCACCGTGACGGCGCCGATGCCGAGGGCCGGCATCACGAAGATTCCGGGCGAGACCGAACTGATGGTCACCGGGATGTCGCCGGTATCGCCCGCCGGCGTGCTGACCCGGAGGCTCGTTTGGCCGGGCTCGGTGTCCAGCGGCACGACAAAGTTGATCTGGGAGTCGCTCACATAAAGAAGCTGCACGGGGATGCCGCCGAGCAGCACGCGGACTCCCTCGATCTCAGTCGGGATGGGGAGCGGGGCGGTGGCCGTGATCCCGGCGGCCAGGTTCACGCCGAAGATGGTTGCCAGGGCGCCGGGTGAGAGCGCCGGCGTGAAGCCGGCGGCCTCGACGATGGCGTTGGGAGCGGATTGCGGTTGGCCGATCGTGGTGACGGTGATCGGCTCCGCCCCTACATCGGCGTCAATGGCGAGCCGAAGCTGATTCGCGGCGGTAGCGGCCGGGCTCCAGGTGAAGGCGGCGACGCCCGAAGAGTCGGTGACGCCGACCTCCGGGCTGGCCGTTCCCCCGGCCGACGGCGTGGCGACGATGGGCACGCCGGTATAGGGAAGTCGGTTGACATCCGTCACCCGCACCACGACCGCGTCGGGAAGCGGCTGGCCGGGCGCCGCCTTCTGCCGGTCGCCGGAGACCAGATCGAGTCGGACGCTGACCGCCGCGTCGCCTACCTGCATGTGCGAACGGGCGGTTTCAAACCCGGCGCCCGGGATTTCGGCGCTGATCTGGTCGACGCCGCGCCGCATGGCCGTGATGTCGAAGGTTCCCGTCGTGGCTCCGGCC
>CAYLSS010000233.1:0-6508 GCA_964385765.1 uncultured Solibacteraceae bacterium | reverse complement strand
CCGGCGAGACAGGGGGTGGAGGGCCAGCGGCAGACGTTGCCTGGCCCGATTCGCCCTGGATGGCAGCGATCAGCGAAGAGCCGGCGCCGGCGCGCCTCAATTCCTCGAGTGTCGCCTGGGTCGGGGAGAAGGAGATGCCGCGCTGGCGGACGAGGGTCTCGACCCGGGAGGAGGACGTACCGACTGTCAGCAGGGTGAGGATCTCGTCCTTGGAAAGCGGAGCGTCGCGGGAGGCCCCGCGCGGTCCCCGATAGTTGTTCCGCACGGCCTCGATCAGCGCCGTTTCAGCACCGAGCCGTCTCAGATCTGCTTCGACTTCGGCGGTCAAGCGGAAGTCGACGCCGCGCTGCTCGATGATATCGACGAACTCCCGGGTGGTGAGCCCGCCGATTCCCAAGGCCTTCGACAAGCCGGATTTCGAGATCGGTTTATTGCCGGTTTGCGCTGGAGCAGTGGCGACGAGGACCGACAGCAGCACCGCAATCAACGGCAGCAGCGGCTTCTCCCACGCCTCGAGCAAAGTTCGCATCGATTTTCGATCGCTCCTACTGTAGAGTCTATCCCGCCTGTCACTGGTTGAGCGCTTCGAGCGCTCGACGGCGGCGCTCGGCACTGGAGTCTTCATCAGGGTCAGATTCTCCCTTCGCCGCGGGCGGCTCAGCAACGCCGAGGGCCTCCAGGGCGCGCCGCCTGCGCTCTTCCGGGGAAAGCTCCGACAGGTTGACCGCATCCGGGTTTTCGGCCGGGGGGACGGAACCGGCCGTGACGATACCGGGGATTTCACCCTCGATGGGCACCGAGTTGCTCAGGATTTCGTCCAGTCCGGAAGGTCCGGACTTTGCGCCGGCGCCCGTCGCCGGGCCGCCGGTTGGCGCACCGAGTTCGTCAGTGAGTATTTCCGAAGCACCGGCGGCGTCTCGCGTCGTTTCCACCGGTTGACCTGCGTTCCGGGAGAGCATGGCCCATCCGGCCACCACCAGGAGGAGAAGGACAGACGCCGCCACGGCATAGTGTTTCCATCCAAGAGAGGGAAAGGACCACCGGCTGCGGCCCGGGCGGGCGGCCATGCGCGTGGCGGCGACGGGTTGATCCGTTCCGGCCATGCGGGTTGCCTTGACGGCCGGGGCCGGATCGGCATCGCCCTTCGCGGCCGCTGACGGCGGAATCGCCGCGGCGAGTTGAGCCGCGGTGGCGGGCCTGACCCCGTCGGGCAAGCCGGCGCCGACCGCGTCGCGGAACCCCGAGGCGGTGGAAAAGCGCTCGTCGGGCCGCTTGGCCAGGGCCTTTTGGACAGCGTCCGCGATCGACTCGGGGACATCGGCGCACAACTCCCGCACCGAGGGCGCCTGGACGCTCAGGTGAGCGCGCATGATCTGGAACTCGCTATCGCTGACAAAGGGCAGCCGGCCGGCGAGCAACTCGTACAACACGACGCCGAGCGAGTAGACATCGGAACGCGCATCGTCTTCATTGCCCTCGATCCGCTCCGGGGCCATATACTCGACGGTGCCCACGATGCGGCCGTCACGGGTCATGCGGGAGGAGCGGAGCGCGCGGGCGATGCCGAAATCCATCACCTTGACCACGCCGTCATGAGTGACCATGATATTGGCGGGCTTGATATCCCGATGCAGGATTCCTTTCTGGTGAGCGGCGGCGATGCCGTCAGCGGCCTGGCTGAAGATTGCTACCGCCTTGTCGAGGGGCAGTTTGCCCGCCTGGCCCACGTACTCGTCGAGGTTCCTGCCCGGGACGAACTCCATCACCATGAAATACTCGTCGCCTTCGTTAAAGAAGCTGTAGAGAGTGGCGACGTTGGGATGGCTGACCTTGGCGAGGGTCACGGCCTCGGCGCGAAACCGCTGGAGGAGATCGGGCTGTCCGGCGATGTCGGACCGCAGTACCTTGACCGCAACCTCGCGCTCCACCATGCGGTCAATTCCCTTGAACACGGTGCCCATGCCGCCGACGCCGAGCAGTTCAATGATTTGGTAGTTGCCGATAATGCGTCCGATCACTTGAGTACCTCGCTTTCTCTTGTCTCGGCGAGCTCGTCCCGCCCACTCTCGGGGGCGAGCGGGTAGAGGGCCAGCACGCTGACCGTTATATTGTCGTAACCGCCGCGGTCCCGGGCCATCTGCACAAGGCGGTCGCAGGCGGCCTGCGGGGCAAGAGCGCCGGCGACGGAGTGAATCTCCTCGTCGCGCACGAGGTCATAAAGACCGTCGGTGCACAGCAGGAAGCGGTCGTGAGTCCGGACTGGGAACGGCTCTTCCCACAGCGCCACCTCGACATCGGGTTGGGTGCCCAGCGACCGCAGGATGAGGTTTCGGTCGGCGTGCTGGCGAGCCTCCTCGCGAGTCAGGGCGCCCTGGCGAACCAACTCCATCACCATCGAGTGGTCTTCGGTCATGAGGTAGATGCCGCCGTTGCGTATCAGATAGCAGCGGCTGTCGCCCACATGGGCCGAGTAGGCCAGTTCGCCGCGCAATACCAGCGCGGTGCAGGTGGTACCCATACCCTGCCAGGCCGGATTCCCGCGAACTGCTTCCCTGATGGCGCGGTTGGCTTTATTGAAAGCGTGCCGGAGGGAGGCATGCGGCTCCTCACGACGCCGGTAGTGTTCTTCGGTGATCTTGTCGACGGCGAGCCGGCTGGCCTGTTCGCCGGCTTCGTGGCCGCCCATGCCATCGGCGACCATCACCATGATGCCGCGCCGCTGGATCCGCCGGGCATCCGTCGGCCATACCACGCGGCCGGAGTCCTCGTTTGCGTCCCGGTGGCAGCCGGCGTCGGTGGCCATGCCGGTCTCGACGCGAAAACCGGCGCCATTCGCGGTTTTTGTCGCTTCGTCGCGCTCGCGGGAGCGTTTGGAGAACCACCACATACAAACACTATTGTCCGCGATCCGGGAGACCAGGCCAGGAGTCCCGCCGGCGCGGTTTCATCTGATAGGTAAAGACGCTGCGCTCGCCGACATCGAAGCGCACGGCGTTGTCCTCGAAGCCGTCGCGCCTCAGGGTCAGTTCCACAGTGGAACCGAAGGGCGCCTCGACGGCGTATGGTGTAGTTCCGACACGTTCGCCGCGGTGATAGACGTCGGCGGCTCCTCCGAAGACATCGACGGTAACGGTGCGGAGGAGCGATGATTCAGCGACGGCGGCGTTGCCCGTGATCCTGGATGGATCGCCGCCGGTTCGTAATATCCAAAGGCCGGCCAGCAGCGCGACCAGGGCGGCGGCCGAAACCGCGGCCGCAAGGCGCCGGTGGTTACGGAAAGCGGCCGCGATGCTTCGCTCCACGTTTTCCATGACACCGGTATCATCGGCCACCAAACCCGCTGGAGCCATCTCGATGGCGTCGAGCGCCCGGAGGAGGTTCGCGGCGCCCGCGTATCGCTGACCCGGTCTCTTACTGAGACAGCGCGAGACCACCGCATCGACGGAGCGCGGCACGTCGGGAAGCAGATCCGCCACGCGCGGCGCCGGCTCCTGCACGATCGCGCGGCATAGCTCGACGATGGTCTCCCCCTGGAACGGGAGCCGTCCGATGAGTATCTCGAAAAAGATCAGGCCGAGGGCCCAGACGTCGGATCGTGAGTCCGCCGAATGGCCTTCGACCTGCTCGGGCGCCAGCGTCTCCACGGTCCCGACCACAGTACCGGCCTGCGTCAGCCGCTCGCTGCGTCCGGTGCGGGCGATACCGAAATCGAGCAGCTTGACCCGGCCGTCGGGCGTGACCTTGACGTTATTCGTCTTCAAGTCCCGGTGGACGATGCCGCGGTCATGGAGGTACGCCACGGCGGCCGCCACCTGCCGCATCACCATGACGGCCCGGCGGGGTGAGAGCGGCCCATGGCGACGGATTCGTTCGTCGAGGGTGGGACCTTCGACGTACTCGAGCACCAAACAGGGACGGCCTTCATACTCGAAGTATTCGTGGAGGCGCGCAATTCCCTGATGGTCGAGCCCGGCCAGGATACGAGCTTCACTGCGAAAGCGTTCCGCCGCCCGCTGGTCAGCGGCAGAGCGAAGGAGTATCTTCAGCGCGACCACCTGGCCGGTTCCGACGTGCACCGCCCGGTGTACCTCCCCCATGCCGCCGGCGCCGAGATAATCCACCAGGCGGTATTGACCGATGGTTTGGTTCGCGAACTCTGACACGGCTGTGAGCCCAATCACGGGAGCCCCGGGGCGCGGGCTACTTCCTGCCCCGCCCCGCTAGTCGATCACCTTGGAGGAGCCCATCAGCTCCATCCCATAGCGAATTGGAACGGCAAAGGAGATGTTGGCCCCAGGGTTATTGCTGCCCGAAGTGTAGATGGCAATCACTCTTCCCTTGTCATCAAAGACAGGTCCGCCGCTGTTGCCGCCTCCGGCGGAGTTGACGGTGAGCTGGTAGACATCCCCGAACATGCTGAGGACGCCTTCGTCGGCCCCGACCTGGCCGCGAATCACGCGGCCGATGTTGCCGACGCTGACCGTCGGATCGGGAATCACCTTGGCGTTGTTTCCTGGATTGAAGGCATCCTTGGACGTGGTGACGCCGACCACCGCGGGCGAGATCGCGGGATAGCCCATGACGATGGCCGTCTCGCCGGGCTTGACAACATCGTAGTTATCGTAGAGTTCGACTTTCGGCAGCGAGCGAGGCAGGTTGATTTTCACCATTGTGACGTCGATGCGATCAGAGACGCGCGCGAGATCGGCCGGAATGCGGACGCGGTTCCTTGCCAGAGTGACGTCGAGGTAATCATTCCGCCCCTCGATCGCCTTCCCGGAAACCGACTGGCGCATGATGCGCACCGCGCCCCGCTCGAATGATCCCTGAATCACGAACTTCGCCTCAGCGGGCACCCAGCGCGGGAACTGGCTGCGCGGAATGGCCCGCTGCTCGGAGATTTCCATGTTCGAGTTGAGCACGAGGACAATGCCGGCCGCATCCTGGGATGGAAACTGGTAGGAGGTGTGCCATGCCGCTGCCACGTGACGGTTCGTGAGGATAAAGCCATCCGAACTGACGATGAAACCGGAACCGGAGTGCCGTCCGCCGATGGCGCGGTAGTTGCCCACGCCATCGTCCGTGGTCAGCATCGGCTCGAAGCTGCCGTCGGGGAGCACGACGAAGACGGGCAGCCAGGCCCCGGCGCCGGGGACGATGGGCGAGACCTGACCGGACTTATCCTTCTTCTGGTTCCGGAGGTAAACCTGGTTCAACTGGCGCCCGCTGTCGGTATCGACGATCTTCCATCCCACCTCGAAGAAGACGACGGCGTCGGTGTTGGCGGCGGCGATCTGATCGGCAGTGAGGGAGTCGCCGGTCTCGGACTGAACGATCACGGTTTCCGATCTACGGGTAGCCAGCACGGCGCCGACACCGACCACCACCACGAGCAAGGCGATCAGAGCGTAGACCATAGACCGGTTGGACTTGTTTCCCGCCTTCTGAATCATCATCTCGACGGTATTCTTGCCGATAGGGCGTTTGGCGGATCCGGAATCGGGCCTGGTTCCGAGCGGATCGGCGGGCACCCCCTCCCTGGTGGGTGGAGCGCCGGCCATCTGCCCGGCGGTTACGGCTCGAGTCGGCTTTTGCGCAGCCGGCGGCGGCGGGTCGAGGTCGAACTGAAACTCGGGACCGCCGGCTCCTAACTGGACCACGTCACCGGGATTGAGCTTGACCTGGTTGCCGATGCGCGTTTTGTTCACAAAGGTCCCGTTGCGGCTGCCGAGGTCACTGACGGAGACCTCGAGGGGATCGGTGCTGTCGACGGTGATCCTGGCGTGCCGGCGGCTGACCAGATCTTCGCGGTTCGCGTCGTATACCACCTGGCAAGACGGTTCACGGCCGATGGTCAGCTCTCGGTTTTGATCGATGGGAAAGTCCTCAACCTGATTGGCCTTACTGGCGTTCAGGTGCCTCAGCACAATGCGGGTAGTCATGAGCTCCTCCGATGCCATTCGCGCTGGCTCGCGAGCAGGCTAGTTATCTTATTCTGCAACGAGGTCCGCCGCTCTGCAAGAGAAGATGGCAACAAAAAGGCACATGCGGTTGAGGGGTTTCGCTACAGGTTCTCGATCCAGGGGTCCCATGTTCGGAAGAGGTGCCTGTGCGCGTCCATGTCGATCCTGCGGCCGCGAAACCGGACTCCTTCCATCTCGAGCCGCCGGCGCTGTTCGAGGGCGGCCTCCCGGCGCAGGCGGATTTCGCCTTCCGCGCCGACGACTCGCTGCCATGGGAGCGCATCTCCGGCATTCCGAAGGATCCGGGCGACGAGGCGGTGGTAGAGCGGATAGCCGGCGGCCGCGGCCACCTGCGAGTACGTCGCGACCTTGCCCCTCGGGATGGAACGGATGGCCCGGCGAATCGCTTGGTCGCGCTCCGCGGAGGGCCGCGAGCCATCACGGATGATGCGGCGCTCGAGCTTCCGGTCGGGCTCTTTTCTCAAACGTGTCATGGTTCCGTTGTCAGGCGAATACAGCTTCGAGTTGAGCGAGGCCCCAGCCCA
>CAYLSS010000232.1:655-6534 GCA_964385765.1 uncultured Solibacteraceae bacterium | reverse complement strand
TATCCGGCAGTCCGGATGTACACTACCCACGAGCACTGGCTTATCTGTCCGACTCACGTCTTGTGGAAGTACAACCGGCGGCCCTGCGAAAAGCCGAACTGCCTGCCGTGCACAATGCACGCTAAGCGTCCGCCGCAGTGGTGGCGTTATACGGGGTTGCTTGAAAGATGCAGCCGGCACATTGACCAGTTTGTCTCGCCGAGCCGGTTCACCGCCGGGATGCACGCGGAACGCGGATTTCCCAGGTCCGTTGACCATCTTCCATACTTTGTCGAGCCCTGTGACGAGGACTGGCGGGATCCTGGTCCGCGGCCTCAGGAACGTCCGTATTTTCTATTTGTTGGCCGGTTGGAGAGGATCAAGGGACTGCAAACGCTGATCCCATTGTGGCAGCAGATCCAAGATGCCGATCTTCTGGTGGCGGGTTCCGGTACCGAAGAGGTGCAGTTGCGGGCGATGGCGTCTTCGAATCCTCGGATCAAGTTTGTCGGAGCCCAGTCGCAACGGGCGCTCGGCAGTCTTTACTACCATGCCCGGGCGACCATCGTACCGTCGATCACTTACGAAACGTTCGGTATGATCTCGATCGAGGGCTTCGCTCGCAAGACCCCGGCGATTGTCCGAAATCTCGGGGCGCTGCCCGAAGCTGTGCAGGACAGTGGCGGCGGCTATGTCTACTCTTCTGACGCCGAACTGCTGGCGGCGATTCGTGAATTGGGCGCATCTGATTCACGCAGGGAGGAGTTGGGACGGAAGGGCTACGCGGGGTTGAGCAGGTATTGGTCAACAACGGCACATTTAGAGCGCTATTTTCAGTACCTGGAAAAGGCAGCAACGGCACGTTTTGGGTCACCTCCATGGCACAATAAAGCTTCACGCAGCGAGATGCTTCTGGGGCATGGAGGAGGAGGAGACCCATGTCGGCGTTCTTAATTACTGGGGGAGCCGGGTTTATTGGCTCCCATCTTGCCGATGCATTGCTCGGACGCGGAGATCGGGTTGTAGTGCTCGATGATCTGTCAAGCGGTGTCCTAGCCAATGTGGCGCACATGCACACGAACCCGAACTTCGAGTTCGTTGAAGATACCATCATGAACCGCACGGTTCTGTTCGACCTGGTTGATTCGGTGGACGTTGTGGTCCATCTGGCCGCTACTGTGGGAGTCCTGAATATCATCGAAGACCCCGTCGGGACGATTCAGAACAATGTGAATGGGACCGAGGCCGTGCTCGAAGCGGCCGTGGCCAGGAAACGCAAGGTCATCATGGCGTCGACCTCGGAGGTATACGGGAAGAGCAGCAAGGTGCCTTTCCGAGAGGACGGCGACCTGGTCCTCGGCCCGAGCAGCAAATCCCGGTGGAGCTATGCGTCGAGCAAGATTGTGGACGAATTTCTTGCACTGGCCTATTGGCGGGAGCATCGCCTGCCGGTGGTGGTTGCGCGCTTTTTCAACACAATCGGTCCGCGGCAGGTAGGCCGGTACGGAATGGTCGTGCCGCGATTCATCTGCCAGGCGATGACCGGATCGAATCTGACCGTTTTTGGAGCGGGCCACCAAACACGGTGCTTCACCTACGTCGCGGACACGGTCGAATGGTTGATACGCCTGTCCGCCTGCGACCGGGCCGTCGGCGAGGTGATCAATCTGGGCAATCCCGAGGAGGTCTCCATTGAGGGACTGGCGGAGCGGGTCATCGGTGTCACCGGGGCTGAGGTTGGCATCGACTACGTTCCGTACTCGGAGGCCTATGCGGCAGGCTTCGAAGACATGGACCGCCGGGTGCCCGACATCACCAAGGTGAGATCTTTAACAGACTACTGTCCGCAGCACAACCTGGACAAGAGTCTGCGACTCACGCACGAGTGGTTCTCCCGCAACGGTGTCTTTGAGCGACTAGTATCGACCCAACCAGGGCCGTCTCGCAGTCTCGATGATCTTCGATCGCCTAAGAGACGTTGTGGATGATCACCCAGTGCAACAGGCTGGCGCGGCGTCTGTTAGTGTCACTGGATCCACACTCGGCACACGAGGATTAGCCGGCAACTTCCTGCTTCTCGTGAGCGGGGAGTTGCTTGCCAAACTCACCCTGTTTTTGGCCTTTATTCATATGGCCGCACTCTTTGTGCGAGCCGATATGGCGGTCTGGAGTTTGTCCTGGCGTGGATGGTCTTCTTCACGCTGCCGGTGGATCTTGGGCTGGCGATGTACGGAGCGCGGGAGACGGCCGGACATCTTCGAGACGCCGGGGAGGGGTGGCATATGAACGGGAATGTCGGCGGTTCGATGGTGGCCGCGATCCCGTATGCGATGGCAAGGCCGGTGACAACGGAGACAACAAATGAGCGATCCCATTAGCGTCGTGATTCCGGCCTACAACGAGGAAGCTGGACTGGAGTCGGTAGTGAACGGCCTCAGGCGGTTGCTGGAGGATCACGGCATCCGCCACGAAATCGTGATCGTCGACGACGGATCCTCGGATGCGACGGCGGCCGCCGCGAAGCGCACGGGCGCACGCGTGATCCGGCATCGCAGCAACCGCGGCTACGGGGCGGCGCTGAAAACCGGCATCATCGCGGCGAAGCACGAGGTGATTCTGATCACGGACGCCGATGGCACCTATCCGCCCGAGCCGATCCCGGAGATGCTCGCGGATCTCGAGAACGCCGACATGGTGGTGGGAGCGCGGGTCGGCAAGAACGTCAAGATCCCGCTGCTCCGCCGGCCCGCGAAGTGGGTGCTGGGCCATCTGGCCAACTATGTGGCGAATCATAAGATCCCGGATCTGAACAGCGGTCTGCGGGTGTTTCGCCGGAGCGTGGCCATTCAGTATTTCGCGATTCTCCCGGATCAGTTTAGCTGGACCACAACCATCACGCTCGCAATGCTTTGCGACAAGTATGCAGTGACCTATATCCCTATCGACTACCATGAGCGCAAGGGTCAGTCGAAGATCGTGCCATGGGATGCGATGAATTTCGCGATCCTGATCTTCCGCATGGCGTTCCTGTTTCGCCCGCTGCGCGTCTTCCTTCCGCTGGTGATGATCTGCCTCATCTACGGAACCACCAAGATGGCGATCGACCTGACTCGCGACCCGATGATCTCCGCCTCGGCAATCACAGCGCTGCTGAGCGCGCTTCAGATCCTGCTCGTGGGAATGCTCGGCGATTCGATCGCCACGCGGTTCGGACGGATGAACGGCAAACTGGTCGAGGGGATCCAACCGGGGGACATCGAGATTACAGACCCCCCGGATGGCGAAGGGGAACAGGAAGGCTAGCGGCCTAGCCGGGCAGTCGCCGCGCTGGTCTGCCCGGGTCCTCCGGAGGGGTCATCGCGGGGTCATCCCCTGGCGGCCTCAAGCAGGGAACTACGCAGGAACTCCGTCAACTCCGGCGATAGTTTCTGTCCGTCGTGGGTCACGTAGAACACATCGATCGCTTTGTGTGCCTCGGTATCCAGCAGCACGACTTTGATATCGCAGCCGCTTTCCGACACCCGGCGGGTCACGTCATAGAGCAAACCGGGACGGTCTTGCGCCACCAGTTCGATGAGTGTCGCCGAATCGGACGCCTCGTTGTTGAAGGAGATACGGGCTTCGACCTGGCCGCCCTTGCTGGGTGACGCCGGCACCGCTCGGTTCCTCAGCAGGGTCCGCGCGCGCAGCTTGCCTCGGGCCACCTTTTCGAGGGTGTACGAGAGCCGCTCCACCTCGCTGGGGTTCAGTTCAAGATTGCGCTTGGGATCTTCGAAAGCAAATGTATCGAGCGCGGTGCCGCGGTCATTGGCAAAGGCCTCGGCCTTCAGGATATTCAGCCCGAAGCTTGACAAAGTGCCCGCCAACGAGGCGAGCAGATGGGGGCGGTCCGGAGCGATGACGACCAGATCATAGACCCCATTGCGCCGGTCGACCTTGACAGCGGCGCCACTTCCCTCACGGGCCTGGCGATGCAGCGCGAGGTGGGACTCGATTTCTTCGTCGCTCCGGGTGCGCAGGTAGCGGCTCGGGAAGCCCTCGAGGAAGGCTGCCTTCTCGGGCGACACGGAGCGCTGCTCGTGAATGCGATCTGTATCGAGCTCGCGTGTCAGCTCATTGTAGACGGTCAGGTAGACCAGCCAAAGCTGCTCGGCTTTCCACGGTGTCAGCGCGCCGGGGTTCACGGCGCTGATATCGGCGTAGGTCACGAGCGCGAGGTACTTCAGCCGTTCCACTGTGCCGATCCGCTCCGCCAGGATGCGGGCGGTAGCCGGGTCATCGAGGTCGCGCGACATGGCCGCCGACAGTTCCAGGTGCTTCTCGATGAGGAAACGCACGAGCGCGCGCTTGCGAACCGGCAACTGTATGCGCTCCATGGCCGGCTCGGCGATTTCGACCGATCGGCTGACGTGTTCGCCTGTCCCCTCTCCTTTGCCGACGTCATGGAACAGCAGCGCCAGCCGCAGGGTCGCCGTCTCGTCGATTTCGGAAAGCAGGCCCTCGAAGCGCTTGCGCCTGGGATCTTCCGTCACGGGCAGTTTCTCCAGGCTTCTGATCGCCAGCAGGGTATGCTCATCGACCGTATAGCGGTGATTGAAGTCCCGCACCACCAGGCACTCCACTCGCTTCCACTCCGGGAAGACCGCGCTCAGGGCTCCGGTCTCATGCATGGAAAGCAGGCCGGTGGAGGCGTGAGGCATGGCGAGCATTTCAAGGATCGCGGCCCAGTGCGGCTTCTTTTGCTTGTAGAATTCCTCGATCACTGGCAGGTTCTCGGCGATCTTGCGTTCGGTTTCGAGCGCCGGTTTCAGGTTGTGCCGGCCGAGAAACTGAAACAGACGGACGATGAGTTCGGGATCGTAAGGAACGCTGCGTGGCGACTTGAAGAAGACTCTCTCCCTGGAAACCGTGAACTCCGCGTTCGACAGCCGGCTGCGCCACTGGCGGAAGCCCATGAGCAGCGAACTGGTCTGACCCTCGCTGAGATCCATCACGCGGACGGCGGCCCGGTAGATGGAGCGGGCATGGAAGAAGTAGTGCCGCAGCCAGGATTCCGGGTTGTCGAAGGGGAGGAACGCCTGCTCGGCGAATTCTTCCTGGGCGCCGAAGGTCAGTACGTTATCGTCGCGTCCGGCGCGGAAGTGCAGGAAGCAGCGAAGTGTCCAGAGAAAATCGCGGGCCGGCTGCAGTCCATTCAACCATTGCGAGGCGACCAGCGGATCATCGCGAAGCTTATCGAGCCACCAGAGCAGATGCAGGTCCCGCAAGCCGCCGGGCGCTTCCTTGACGTTGGGTTCCAGGTGATAGATGGTGTGCTGGTATTTGGCGTGGCGCGGCCGCGTCAGTTGACACAGCTTGCGGATGAGATCCTGTCGTTGGGCATGCAGGAACCGTGGCAGACGATCGGTGAGTTTCTTGTACAGGCCCTCGTCGCCGGCCAGCAGGCGCCGGTCGAGCAGGCTGATACTGAGCTCGATGTTGTCGTCGTGGACGGAGCAGCAATCCCGCAAAGAGTGGACCGAGTGGCTGAGCCGCAGGTTACTGTCCCAGAGGAATCGCAGGAACGCTTCCAGTGCGTCTTTGCGTGTCCCGGTAGGAGTCTGAGCGACCAGGAGGAGCAAGTCGACGTCGGAGTGCGGAAACAGCTCCCGGCGGCCGTACCCGCCGACGGCGAGCACGGTCATTTCCTGAGGGAAAGCCGGAGCGAGAATCTCCTCGTAGGCCGACACGACCATCTGGTCGACCTTCCCGCTCCGTCCCTCGAGCACTCTCGAGGCGTCTCCGGTGGCGAAGAACGCGTCTGCGATCTCTTTCCAGGAACGCCCCTCAAAGGGCAGCTTCGCCGCGGTCATCATTGCGGATTCGTATGGCGTCGGCAACATCGAGCACAAAGATCTTTC
>CAYLSS010000232.1:0-645 GCA_964385765.1 uncultured Solibacteraceae bacterium | reverse complement strand
GGTCCGGGCGGCATCGGCCAGTGTTCTCACGACCTCGTCGGCACGGCTATCGGCGACAACAATCTCGATTCTTACTTTTGGCAGCAGGTCAACGACATACTCCTGCCCGCGGTAGACCTCCTTGTGGCCTTTCTGGCGGCCATGGCCACGCACTTCCGCGACAGTCATGCCGTCAATCCCGATCGCGACGAGGGCGTCCTTGACGTCCTCTAACTTGAACGGTTGAATGATGGCTTCGATCTTTTTCATCTCAATTTCCTTTCATTGAAAAACCGATGCAATTCACTAAGATTCGAAGTTATAGCCTTCCTCGCCGTGCATGCTGAGATCCAGACCCTGGGTTTCGCTTTCCTCGGTAACACGGAGCCCGACAGCAAGATCGCAGATCTTCAGGATCACGAAAGCGGCGATGGCGGCCAGCACCCATGTCAGCAGGACACCCAGGGTCTGGTTGACGACCTGATAGGCGTTGCCGTCGACCAGGCCAAGACCCGACCAGCCCTCCGGTGGGTCGGCGACCAGGCGCGTCGCAAACACGCCGGTCAGAATCGCGCCCACGGTTCCGCCGACGCCGTGGACACCGAACGCATCCAGCGAATCGTCGTAGTCGAGCTTGTGTTTCGCGACCGCCACCATGAAGTAACA
>CAYLSS010000231.1:0-6543 GCA_964385765.1 uncultured Solibacteraceae bacterium | reverse complement strand
GCATACGATCCCAATAAGTTCGCCGGACGGATCCGGAGCGCTGATTGGCAGCGTTTGGTGGAGGACGCCGACAAGCCGCTGCTCAACCGCGCGATCCAGGCTCAGCTCGCTCCAGGCTCCACCTTCAAACCCATAGTCGCCCTGGCTGGACTCGAGCTCGGCGTGATCGATGATGACCTGTTTGCCAACTGCGGCGGGGGCGCAACCTTCTATGGCCACTACTTCCGCTGCCATCGGGTCCACGGGACGGTCGGCCTGTACCGGGCCTTGGCCGAGTCTTGCGACGTCTACTTCTACCAAGTCGGCAATCGCCTCGGCATCGATAATATCGCCCGGTTCGCGAAGATGTTCGGCTTCGGCCGCAAGACCGGAATCGATCTTCCCAGCGAAGCAACAGGACTTGTGCCATCCACGCAATGGAAGATTCAAACCTTCCGTCAGAAATGGTACGCCGGCGAGACCATCTCCGTGGCGATCGGTCAGGGAGCGCTCACCGTGACTCCACTGCAGTTGGCTTATGCCATTGGAGGGCTGGCGCTCGGCGGCGTTTGGCATCGCCCCCACCTGAACGCCGATGCGTCGGCGGAGCAACCGCAGGTGGCCAGTTTCAATGTGAATCACGCAGTACGCGTTGTGAATGGCATGTGGGCTGTGGTTAATGACAACGGTACTGGCGTCCGGGCCCGGATACCGGGCGCCGAGGTGTGCGGCAAGACCGGAACGTCGCAGCTCGCTTCGAATAAGGTTCTCCGAAACACCAAGCTTGGCGAAACGCTGAAGGACAATGCGTGGTTTGTGGGCTTCGCCCCTCGTGAGAACCCCGAACTGGTGGTGGCAGCCTTGTTCGAGGGCGGCGAGCACGGTCATCTGGCCGCGCCAATTGTGCGTGACGTCATCAAGGCGCACCTCGACAAAAACCAGCGGCGGAATAGCAATCGGTCGATCAGGCTAGCTGAGGCTCGAAGGCCATCTCGAGAAAATGAGGAGTAGTATCCGCTCTTGACCCGATATCGCTCAATTCGCGACCTTGACTGGCCCATGGTCGGGCTCGCACTGACCTTGTGCGCGATCGGCATCCTGCAGATTTACAGCGCCACGCTCGGCAGCGAGTGGGGCGATGCTTGGTGGAAGCAGGTCATCTGGGTCGCTGGCGGTATGGTCATCCTGCTGGTGGTTTCTGGTATCGATTATCATCACTTGCTCGACCGGGTGCCTCTGTTGTATCTGGGCTCGGTCGTGACGCTTCTGGTTGTACTCTTGGTCGGCGCTACGGTGTTCGGGTCGCGACGGTGGATTCCTCTCTTCGGCGGGGTCCGCATACAGGTGTCGGAATTCGTTAAAGTAGTGATAATACTACTCGTAGCCCGTTATCTGGCTGATCTGAGAAAAGACCGTCTGGAGATTCCGGACCTGCTCAAGCTCGGGCTGTTGGTGTTGGCGCCGATCCTTCTTGTTATGAAGCAGCCGGACTTGGGAACATCGTTGACTTTCGGTATGATTCTCGCCGCGGGAATCTTCATCGCCGGATTGCCGGTGCGGTACTGGTTGGGGTTCGTGCTGCTGGGGGCTATCCTGCTTCCTGTCGGATGGACGCTCCTGAAGGACTACCAAAAGGCACGGCTTTATACATTTGTGAATCCCGACCGGGATCCGCGAGGAGCGGGTTACCAGGTGATCCAGTCAAAAATCGCTGTCGGCGCCGGCGGCCTCTGGGGAAAGGGCGTTACCCGTGGTTCGCAGACCCAGGGAAGATTCCTGCCGGTACCGCATACGGATTTCATCTTCTCCGCGTTTGCGGAAGAGCACGGCTTTGTTGGTGTACTCGTTACACTTGGGCTATACTTTTTGCTTCTCATGCAGATCCTGCAAAATGCGCAGCGGGCGCCCGATCGGGCGGGAATGTACATCTGCATGGGGGTAGCGGCGTTGTTTCTCGGCCAATTGCTGGTGAATGTCGGAATGGTCATCGGGCGTATGCCCGTCACAGGCCTTCCGCTTCCGCTTCTGAGTTACGGCGGCTCAAGTACATTGGCCGTATTTTCAATGTTGGGGCTGGTCAATAATGTCCGGCTTCAGCGATTTGTGAATTGAAGCGATCGAACGAGCTTCGCCAGGATTTCAGGTTAGACGGGTTTAGGTTTTGCACTAAAGATTCGAAGGCTGCTCTCCAGAAAGTCATCGGACCCGGCCCGCACCAGGGCGACCGAGTGAGCCCCAGGCTTTCCGTTGCGGCAGCCGTAGACAGACCGGATAAGGGCGTTTCGAGCAAGTCTCCGCCACTCCGGCTGCGGTTGTTTAGTTTTTGACCAGGACGCTGGCCGGGTCTTATGCCGGTCGGCGGCAAAACAAATACCCGCCTCGAGATCCTATCGATGTCTCCGCTTGATTCGCTTCCCGAAAGGGGAGTGTAAATGGGTAAGGATCTGATTATTTCTGCGAATCGCCACGAAACCAAAGTGGCCATCATGGAAGACGAGCAACTCGTCGAGATTTTCTTCCAGCGTGCTGACGAGTATTCATTAGTTGGCAGCATTCATAAGGGGCGGGTCACGCGCGTTCTGCCTGGAATGCAATCGGCTTTTGTCGACATCGGACTCGATCGCGATGCTTTTCTTTATGTCTCGGACTTCTTCGAAGAGAGCGACGAGTACGAGCAGCTTGGCGGCGACGAAGCGAAAGCGGTCCCGCACGAGAGACCGGTGGAAGTCCCTGTTGTTGGCGAAGCGGAGCCCGAGGGTCGGGACCGGAACCGTCGCGGCCGGCGATCTCGTCGGCGGCGCAGCAAGGGGCGCGGTTTTCCAGAGTCGAAGTATGCCGCTGCCGAGGCCGAAGTGAAGGAGAAGGAGGAGCCACCGAAGGCGGTCGACGAAAGCGATAAGCCCGAAGTCCGTGAGCCGCGAGAGGATCGCGAGACTCGCGAACTCCGCGAAACAAGGGAGACTCGGGAAACCCGCCGGCCCCGCGAGGTTCGCGCGGCCCGTGAGCCGGCTGAAGAATTTGAGGACCCGGAGTCAGAAGAGTTTCTCCTCCTGCCGGGCGAATCCCTCGCGAAATACTCCCGCAACACCCGGGTGGACGAGGCTCAGCCGGCCGAAAACGCAGATGCCGAAACCGCCGAGAGCGAGCACGACAGCGGTGTCTCCGATGCGGCAGATTCCGCAGCCGACGCTTCCCCCGAGCCGGCCGAGTCCGCCGAGGAACCGGATGCCGCTGGCGAAGAGGAAGTAGGGACGTCGACCGAATCCCGGTTAGAACGCACTTCGACCCCTGAACCCGAAGAGTCTGCCGATGATCGAGATGTTGAAGAAACCAGCGGGGCTGCTCCGGAAGCGGAGGGCGTTGCTAAGGATCAGTCTGAGGCGGACGAAAACGAACAGGAGCCGGAATCAAAGCCATCTGTCGAGGGCGCTTCCGAATCCGAAACTGAAACGGCGGTCGCAAGAGAATCGGAGCCCATGGCCACGGAACGCAAATCCATTGACCCCAATCCTGGAGAAGAAGAACCACCGCAAGCCGGATCCGGCGTATCAGAAGAACCTGAATCCGAATCCAATCCGGCGGGCGCCGGATCTAGTGAAACGAAGTCGCTGCGTTCCTCCCGGGGGCGTCGCGGTGGACGCCGGGGCCGGTCACGGAGGGCCGAAAGCGAAGACGACGATATCAAGGCCATGATTCTCGGCCAGCTCGATGACACGCTGAAAGCGGAGTTGGCCGCGGAGTCCGAAAAGGAGAATGCCGAGGAGGATAGTAAGTCCGCTGAACGCGGAAGCTCCGGCGAAGAAACCTTCGAAGCAGGCGCCGATGACGACGATCCCAAAACCAAAGCATCGGCCGCGGTCCGCGATCAAGGGCAGCGTTATGAGCAGCGAGCACCCCGCCGTGGTCGCCGTCGTGGCCGCTCAGGGCGCGGCGAGAACCGCGTGGCCGGTAATTCCAGTGACGACGAAACCAGCGACTCCGCCCCGGAAGAAGCAGCACCCTCCGGGCCGGTTGAAGACGAGGCCGTCGCTGTCGATGACTCGGAAAGCCAACCCAGCGAACAGCGCGGCAAAGCCGACAAAGGTCCCCTGCCGTTGATTTCCGATCTGCTCAACGAAGGGCAGGAGATCCTGGTTCAGGTTGCCAAGGAGCCGATGGGCCAGAAGGGCGCCCGCATTACCTCGCACATCGCCCTCCCTGGCCGGTATGTGGTCTACATGCCGACCCTGGATCATCTCGGCGTCTCTCGCAAAATCGGAAGCGACAAGGAACGTCAACGCTTGCGGCGGTGCCTCCAAAACAACCGCGACGGTATCCCGGGCGGCTTCATCATGAGGACCGCCGGCGAAGGCAAGACCGAGGAAGAAATCGCTGTCGATATGCGATATCTCTTCAACCTCTGGGTCGACATTCGCCAGAAAGCCGAAAAGCGAAGAGCCCCGGCGCTGCTGCACCACGATCTCCGGGTGGTGGAGCGCGTCCTCCGCGACCAGATGACCGATGATTTCACCGCCATCTGGGTCGACCAGGAGGATGCCTATGAGAGCATCGTGCGTTTCCTTGAGCGTTTCCAGCCCGCCGTAGTGAAGCGGGTACGACTCTACACACGCTCGGCGCCCATCTTCGACGCGTTCAACATCACCCAGGAACTCGAGAAGGCAATTAGGCCCAAGGTTTGGCTGAAGTCCGGGGGCTACATTGTGATCAACCAGACTGAAGCGCTGGTCGCCATTGACATCAATACGGGCAAATATATCGGTCGATCGAACCGGCTTGAAGACACGATCGTCAAGACCAACATCGAGGCAGTGAAAGAGATCGCCCGGCAGATGCGCTTGCGTGACCTCGGGGGCATCATCGTGGTCGACTTCATTGACATGGAGGAGCGCAAAAACCGTCATAAGGTGATGCAGGCTCTTGAAGCCGCCATGCGGACCGACCGAGCTCCGAGCAAAATACTGCAGTTCAATGATTTCGGCTTGGTCGCGATCACCCGCCGCCGGGTGAAGCAGAGCCTCGAGCGGACGCTCTGCATGCCTTGTCCTTACTGCGAGGGTGCAGCTTACGTCAAAAGCGTCGAGACCGTCATTGGAGAAATCCTCACGGAGGCTCATAAGCTGGCCCCTGCTCTGGAGAGCGAGGACGTCGTGCTCCGCGTGCATCCGGATGTCGCCCAGACGCTCAAGAACTCGAAGAACCACTACCTCGAAGAGCTCGAAGAGATTCTCAACCGCCCGGTCCTTGTCACCGCTGACGGTCTTCTCCACCACGAGAAGTTCGACCTGGCGTAAGGCTCTCCCAGTGGTCAAGCGACGTTCTACCGCCCAGCATCCCGCGGGGGCGGATTCCGCCATCGTGGCGCGGACCGTCTCCGAGACAACAATCCGGGCGCCAGGAGAGGAGTAGGTTTTAGCGGGCTTCCTCTACGATGCGCAGTCGCTGATCTGCCGCCACGTTTTCCAGGCGCTCAACCGCACCGGATGGCCAGCGGATCTCCACCAGTTCGGCCTTTGTGGCATCAGCCAGACCAAAGTGTAAAGGGCCGGCGCTGGAAGAGGCGTAACCGCCGCTTGTTGCGGACTGGTTGAACTGAGCGCCGTCTTTCGTAATGACCTTCGCGACCGCACCAATGCCGTCCCGGTTACTGCGTGTCCCTTGCCGATCGATTTCGAGCCAATGATCCGGCGAGAAAGACGTCCTGGTCTCCCGTCATTGTCGTAATCGGCGACGGCGACGCCCGTATCCGGAGCACTATGGTGAGTTCTTCTATGGCTTTCGGAAAGTCAGCTCTTTTGTAGTGGGCCAATGCGAGGTTGAGGCGGATCGCCGAGTTCTCCGGTTCCATCTCGAGCGCCCGGTGGTACTTGACGATGGCCTCGTCGTAGCGGCCCACGCGAGAGAGAGCCGCGCCGAGGTTCGACCAGGCTTGGACAACGTCCGGCCGCTGAGTGAGGAATTCCTCGTATTTCTGAATTGCCAGAGCGAAATTGCCAGCCCGATGAGCTTCGACACCATCTTTGAAGATGAGCTTTTGGTCTCCTTGAGCAGCCAGCAACAGCGGCACGAGCCACCCCGCGAGCAGACTGCGAATACCCATTACGCTTCGAGGATACAACAAGGCGGGCTGCAGGCGACCGTCGGCCGAATCGAGCGGTTTTCATCGGCATCTGCTGATTCCCGTGTAATCATCTGATTCTTTACACACCTACGTGTATACGTCCTCGAAGCTGATGTCCCCATGGTAAGCTGATGAATCGGAAGAGTTTCAATTCGGATGGATGGCCTAGCCCCAGAGACTCGACAAGCAAGCACAGTTCGTTTCGGCCTTTTCGAGGTGGACTTGCAAGCGACGCGGCTCAAGAAGAATGGCCTCCGCATCAAGCTTCAAAGGCAGCCATTCGAGATTCTCGAGGCGCTCCTTGAAAAGCCTGGCAGCGTAGTCGCCAGAGGTGACCTTGTCAACCGATTGTGGGGCTCCGAGTTGCCAGCCGATAGCCACCACAAGCTGAATAAGGCGGTGAGCAAGATCCGCACGGCACTCGGCGACACGGCGGACAATCCCCG
>CAYLSS010000230.1:3002-6545 GCA_964385765.1 uncultured Solibacteraceae bacterium | reverse complement strand
GTTCGCGATGAAGCTAACCTTCTAAAGTTGCGGCGGGACTTGCTTGCGCCGTATGGAGAGATCGGCGAGGAGCGATCGGGGTCCGGACGGACCTGCATCTGCCTCTATCGCGAGCACCTGGTGGCGTTGCACGGGTTCATCAAGAAAACGCGGACAACGCCGGATTCGGATTTGGCAACGGCGCGCAAGCGTCAGAAGGAGTTGGAACGATGAGCAAGAAGCAGATGGGTTCGAGCATTGACGACTTCATGAAGGAAGAAGGCATCTTCGAGGAAGCCCAGGCGCAGGCGATCCAGGAGGTCGTCGCGTGGCAGTTCGCCGAAGCCATGAAGAAGAAGAAAATCTCGAAGAACAAGATGGCGACGATGCTCAAGACAAGCCGATCCCAGGTGGACCGGCTGCTCGACCCGAAGAACGACATCACGCTCGGGAGGCTGCAAAAGGCCGCGGCGATGGTCGGGCGCCGGGTCACTATCGAGCTGGTCGAAGCGGAAAATGCGAAATCAGGCGAATTCGCTAATTAGCGAAACCAGAGGAAGGACTTTCGATTGAGAAGCGGGGCAGTGCCGTTCAAGTTCGGCATCAGCGATCTGCTTGACTTCCCATCGAGCGGCCTACACCTGATCTGCGGGACGATTAGCCGGCGCGGTTTTGGATGGGCGCGTATCAGGAGCGAGGAACGGATGGTGCGGATGAGAGGACTTGAACCTCCACGACCCGAAGGTCACATGGACCTGAACCATGCGCGTCTGCCAATTCCGCCACATCCGCACGACAGAAGCTGACCATATTGTCCGGGAGACCGGCACTCGGTGTCAAACGGGGGGCAGTGTCCTAATGTTGCGTTGCCGGGAGAGAGAGGGGAATGCTCTAGTCGTCACGGTCTCCAAACAGTTCGAGTTGTTTACTGGAAGACTCGCGCTCTGAGTGTGGCTGACGCTTCGCTCGCAATTCTTTGCTTTGCATGTGCTTCCCGTACAGGAAGGCTCCTACCAAGGCACCGATGGCACCGATAATCGCCGTAAGGCCACTGGCATCTTTGCCGATGGAGATGAGCCATGTGCCCCCGACTATTGCCACCGCGCCGCGATAGCGAATGCAAATATTTGCCCCAAACGCTCCGTCTTGTTCGTTGTCTCAATGCGACTTTTTCCATAGCCTGCCTGTGGGCGGATTGTCTTTCTGCCATCGCTACGATGCGATCAGCACAGCCAGAGAATACATCTTCATATTCACGAAGCATCTGTGGAGGCGGTAGTGGCCCCTGGAAGCGAAAAGCGGCACTGAGCACCTCTCGCTTCGAGATTCTGATTTCTGAAGCGTCTGCTTCAGGCGGATAACGATTTGCTTCTGGGTTTATTGGGCGAGAGGAGTCGACCCCTTTTGAATCGCTATCGGGCGTTGCCACGCAGTGGTTCCTGATTCATGGCCTGAGCCAAATCTTCACCAATCATCCGCCAGTCGGCATACAATCCGCGCTCATCAGCTACTTCTGGCGTGGGGCTGTCGTTGAAGTCTTCAAATACACCCCAAAGATCGATAACCCGACCTGCCCCAGAGATCCACGATGGCTCCACGAACAGGAAATCAGTCTTCATCTACTGCCAGTATATACCGAGGTCTGCCCTAGTCAGCAAGAAGTTCAGCCAGTTCCCACACGTGATCCGTGATTCTGGCTTCCATCGCCGGGGTTACGCGGATCGTACGATGAAGCCGGCAGAAGTTGTAATAGGCGAAGTGCAGCGCAGGATTAGGGCACTACCCGGGGTCTGGGATCTACCCGAAGAAGCCGAATGGGGACTTGCGCGGTTCGCGAGCGCCGCGCACCTTCGGCGGGTGCTGCTGATCCGAAATATCTCGATCGAGCTTAATCACGAATCGCGACGGAAAGACAAGCAAGGGCTCAAAGCCGACCAACGATTACAGAGACGGGACGAGCCGGTGCATCAATACTCGAAAACCACTCCTGCATGCGTGCGGAATTTCGGGACGACGACGCGCAGGGCGCCGCCCGATTCGGTCGTTTGTAGCTGTTGCTCGCCGGGGATCGTGTAGGCGCGCTTCACTGACTCGGGCAGCCGGACCACCACCGGGACTTCGTAGAGCCACGGCATGTCCTCGATCGACTCCACCTCGCCACGGTGGATGGGCGGCGCGTAGAGCAAATGAGCCACGTAGCGCCGCTTGTCCGGTTGGTGGAGCAGGCTGACGCGACCCGCGCTCGGCAGGCCGGCCTGGAGCATCGGTTCGGTATAGACCAGGTCGAGCGCATTGTGGAAGAGCTGCCGGTGCAGGCGCAGGCCGTGAGTCTTGTATTGACGGTCAATAGCATGGGCGAAGAAGATGACGTTGCCGCTGCGAATCACGGCCGGGTGCGCGGCGTCTTCGAGGCGGTACGGGGTATCGCGATGGGAGGAGTAACGCTCGTAGGTCCGGTCAAAGTAGGGTTCGCGAATTCGGGCGAGGACCTCGGCGTTATTGCCGGGCGCTAGGCGAAGGCCGGAATCGTAGTTCAGGAACGGTGAGGACACCATATCCTCGCCAACCTGGTGGCCGGCAATGGTATAGTCCATCCGGTAGTTCGCCGGACCGAGATACCGGGCATCGAGGTCTATGACGAAGCGATCCTCTTCCGGGGCCAGGGCCCCCTCTCCCAGGACGACCAGTTTTCCACCCTGTTCGGCGAAGCGGTTCAAGGCTTCGCCCTGCGCCGGGGTCAGACATCGCGCGCTCGGGAGGATGACCGTGTCGAACTCGTCGAGATTCCCGTTGTTTGCGATGCGGAAGTCATAGTGGATGTCGAGCAGCATCTGCGTGACACCCTGATCGGCGTCGATATCGTTGGAAAACCAGAGGCCGAGGTTGGAAGCCGGCAATCCGGGGAGCCCGTACTCCTCAATCTGCTCGACATAGGCGAACGCTTCGCCGATGGTGCGATAAGTCTCCAGATCCATCTCGCCGGAGGGGTGCATCTGGTCGCCGAAGTTGCACGCGGCGCCGAAGGAGATCATCGCCGCCGCCTCGTAGCGCAGCGCGTCGTGGTGTTTGAAGCCGCCGAACTCCCCCCAGGACTTGTGGAACTTGCCGCTCATCGCCGTCACCGGCCAGCCGTTGTCGAGGTGGAGCTTGGCGTGCAGCGGGAGCTTGTCATAGCCTCCCCAGGTGGTGGGAAGGTCCTCGAGATCCTGGTGGGTGTTGAACTCGTAGAGCTTGTAGCGGAAATTCCAGGGGCGGCTGGTCTTCGACGTGCCGTTGAAGAAGACGGTCGCCTCGGGATGATGGCGCGCGATCAGCTCGCGAAGGTCGCGGAAATGGTCGCGGTAGATTTCAGCGTAGTTGCGGATCACCTCCTCGCGATCACGGGGATCCATGCCCCGGTGGCGCATCCGGTGCAGGCAGCCGGCGCTGTAGCAGGCGCGGTCGATTTGGTAGATGTCGAAGAAGAAGCCGTCGACGTCGTAGTTCCGGCAGATCTCCTCGACCTGGGCCATGACGTGCTGGTGATAGTCGCCGAGCGGAGCCAGTTGCTTCCACGAAGTGTAA
>CAYLSS010000230.1:0-2992 GCA_964385765.1 uncultured Solibacteraceae bacterium | reverse complement strand
CGACGACGTAGGATCCATCCAGTTCACGGTTGACCCACTCCGGGTGCCTTTCGGCATCGTTTGCCGACCAGCCGACGGTGAAGTAGATCGGGCACTCGACGCCGATCTCATGGCAGGCTTCGATCATCGCCCCGAGCAGGTCGAAGTCGAGCGTCGGATGCATACGGCCGACCTTAGTGGGGTAGTAGGACCAGCTATGGTGCCCCTTGGCGAAGATGTTGATCGACTGGAGCCGCCCAAGCTTCAGCGCCTGCTGGAAGTTCTGCTTGCTGAAGCGCGCGCCGACATCGGGGATGTGCTCGGAGGTGTGGAAGTCGAGATGTACCTGGCGGGCCGGCATAGGCTCGCCAACCGGGCGTTTCCACTGCGCCGCTCCGGACACGGCTGACAGAAACACCGCAATGGCGGGTAGCAGGAATCGCAACATGCTGAGATCGTATCACTGGTAAAGCTGGCGGTAGATCTCGGCGTTGCGGAGTACGGTCTGGACGTAGTTGCGGGTTTCGGTGAAGGGGATGGTCTCGACAAATTCCGCCGGTTCGCGGAATTCAGCCCAGGTAAGCCACCGCAGGGCCCTTGACCGGCCGGCGTTGTAAGCGGCGAGCGCGGCCTCGGTGTAGCCTTCGAGACCATCGATGAGCCGGCGAAGGTAGTGGGTCCCCATGTTCAGGTTGGCGTTGGGATCGTAGAGCGTGGAGGTACGGAATGCGCGGATGCCGAGCTCCCGGGCAAGAATCCGGCCGGTGGCCGGCAGAACCTGGGTGAGTCCGTAAGCCCGGGCGCGAGAGACGGCCCGGGGGTTGAACTCCGACTCCTGGCGTATCAGCGCGGCGAGGAAGTAGGGGTCGAGATTCCGCCGGGCGGCGTATTTCTCGAGCAGCTCACGATAGGCCAGGGGGAAGGTCAGTTTCCAGAATCGCTCCGGGGCGGCGTCGAGGGGCATCGAAAGGTAGCCGGGCGCCAACGCCTTGATGAAGCGGATACTTTGTCCATAGTCGCCGGAGCGCGCGGCGTATTCAGACAGCTCGATGGCCAGAATCGGCCCCTGAGCACCGTTGCGCGCGGCGAAGCGCAGCTCGCGCTCGCCCCACTCGCGAAGTCCCGCCGAGAAGAGCAACCGCGCCCGTTGAAGCCTGCTGGCGGTCAGCGGAGTGGCGTCGAAGTTCTTGGCATGGCGGCGCCGCGGGAACTCGATCGTGGAGAGGAACTTCTCGATATCAGCCGAACCCTCGCCTTCTCCCACGGCTTTCAGGCGGGCGCGAGCCAAGAACGAATAGTGGTAATTCGGATACTGGTGGTGGATCTCGCGGAACCATGACCGCGCTGCGTTGAGCTCGCCGGCATTCTCGGCCAGGCGGCCCAGGAAATACAGCGCGGCGCTGGCCTTTTCTGACGCGGGGAACCGCGACAGATGTTCACGAAGCATTGCGCCGGCGCCGGGGAGGCGGCGAATATAGTGCCTCCACACTACCTTCCAATGACAATAGGCCGCGCGCTCATGAGTGGGGAAGCCATCGGCACAGGCGGAGTAGATCGGAAGATAGCGATCATGGTCATTGACCAGCAGATACATGTTGCCGGCCGACACCAGCGCCTCGAGGCGCCATTTCGAAGTGGGATGATCGCGTTCGAGCGTTTCGAGAATGCCGTCGATCTCGGCGCGGCGTCCCAGGCGGCGGGCCGCGGCCATCAAATAGTAGAGGCGTTGGGCTTCGGCCTCGGGATCCGACACCTTAAGGGACCTCAGCCACCGGTAGGCGACGCTGTCATGCTCGCGAATGTGCCGCGCTTTGCCGAGCCATACCCGCGCCAGGTCTCTGTCGGCGCCTTCCAGCCGCACGGTCATATCCTGGAGCTCGGACCGCGCTGTCAGGTGCTGTCGGCCGCGAATCAATCGATCGACGCGAATGAAGCGCAATTCGGGTTGGGCTTCGGGATAGGCGGAACCAAGCTGCCGCCGAAGTCGAGCCAGGGCGGACCTGGCGGGCGCCGCTTCGGGCGAGACCGGGTACTCGTAATAGACCTTCTGATAGGATCTGGCGGCCGCCGCCGGGTCTCCGACGCCCTCCTGGCATCGGGCGAGCAGCATCAGACCGCGAGGCTGCGGCAGGATGTCGTGATATCGATTCAGAAGGTCCACGCCTTCGCGGCCGTACTCGCTGACGAGGTATATCTCGGCCGCGAGCAGAACCGCGTCGGCCTGCAGCGGCGACGAGGGATTGTGATTCAGCACTTCCTCCAGCTCGGCGATGGCGCCGTTATGATCCTCGAGCTCATAAAGGGCTCGCGCGAGTTGATACGCCGGGTAATCGGCGATGGCGGGCAGCCTCCGCTTGGCTTCGCGAAGCCTTGCGGTCGCTTCTTCCCCTTCCTGGTCCTTCGCTTCCTCGAGGGCGATCACCAGGAGAGCGAGGGCGCCATCTTCCCCCGGCCGGGATTCGGAGTAGCCGATGAGGGCGGTTTTCGCCTCCGCTGTCGGCCGATTCCGGTAGGCCTCGACCAGCTCTTCAAGCGACTCGCCGCGCGCCGGCGTGGATTCGAGCGCCACTACCAGCGCCAGCAGAATCCAAAACAACCCTGGAACAGTTTTGTGAGTACTCATTACCCGTCCGAGCCTGAAGGCGCTTGATTTGGATTCGAAGGAACGATTCCGATCAAGTGGGTTTCGGCCGGGTGCTCCTGCGCGTCGAGGACAGCGCCGGCAACCGTCGCCAAGACCTCGAATGGTCCCGATTCCAGTTCCCCCTCGCCATTCTCGGCATAGATCACGGCCCGGACGCCGTCCCGGCAAATGACGGGCACCAGCACGGGGCGGGTCCCGGGAGGCGCCGGCGCAGCGGCGGCGAGTTCATCGGAGAGCTCGCCCGCATCATGGATGGCGACGATGCAGTCTCGGGACTGAACCACGTTCAGAATGGCCGGCGCGTCCCGCAGCGACACGGAGCGCCGCTGGCCGGCGGGCGTGACGAAGGAGAACTCCCCGCCCTTCAAC
>CAYLSS010000229.1:0-6546 GCA_964385765.1 uncultured Solibacteraceae bacterium | reverse complement strand
CGGTGCGCACTTTCCGGCTGCGCAGATATTCGTCGAACATCTCCTGCCAGGCCGCGCAGTGGAGCGTGGCGGTGCGGGTAATCACTCCGTCCAAGTCGAACAGGACCGCCTCGTATTTGCTTTGATCGAATTCCATTACCACCTCGTCGGCTGATACTTACTCTCACTCCTGTTTGCCGACCATCGACGCCGGCTGTCCGGTCATCTGCAGGAGATAGCGCCACTCCTCTCCAAGCGGATCCACATGTTTGCGCCCTCCGGTTACCAGGCCCGTCGGCACGTGGGTGAAGTAGCCGCTGGTATGGCCGACCACCATGTCGGTGCGTCCCGCCATGCCGGCGTGCACCGCGTTCTGCCCCAGTATCAGGCAGTAAGCCGAGTCATTTGAATTCGCCGACTGACTGCGGATCATGTAACTCGGGTCGATATACTTGATGGTGGTATCAAGAGAGCACTGGTCGCAGTGGTTCTTTATCTCCTCACAAAGAAAACGGCCGACGTCCTTGAGCCGGAGGTTGCCCGACTTATCGCGTTCCTGGGCGCCGGCTTGCTCGATCAGGTCCTGACCGGCTCCTTCGGCCACTACAATCACCGCATGTCTGCGCCGGCGAAGCCGGTCTTCCACGCTCTCGAGGAAACCGCCGCGACCGTGCAGCGTGAACGGCACTTCGGGAATCAGGCAGAAGTTGACGTCCGGATTCGCGAGGCTGGCCAGCAGCGCGATGAAACCCGAGTGACGTCCCATGAGCTTCGTCACGCCGATGCCATTGAGCGCCCCCTTCGCCTCGGAATGGGCCGCGACGATAGCTGGCCGCGCCTCCTCCACCGCGGTGAGAAATCCAAAGCTGCGGTCAATCCACATCAGGTCATTGTCAATCGTCTTCGGGATCCCGATCACGCTGATCTTGAGATTGCGCCGCCGGATCTCTTGTGCCAGCGCATGAGCCCCACGCTGCGTCCCGTCACCGCCGATCGTGAACAGAATGCTGATGTCCCAATTCACCAGCGTATCCACCATCTGCTCGACATCCTGAGACCCGCGCGAGGATCCGAGAATCGTGCCGCCCACGTCATGAATCGAATCAACCCGATCCGGCTGGATCATCATCGGCGACCGCGGCGGGTCCGCCGACAGCCCGGCATACCCGTATCGGAAGCCGACGATCCGATGCACGCCATACACGTAATACAGCGTCATGACAATAGAGCGAATCACGTCGTTGAGGCCCGGACATAAGCCGCCGCAAGTTACAATGCCGCACGACACGCTGTCCGGGCTGAAGAAAAGCTTCTCCCTCGGTCCCGCCTTCTCGAACCGCGGCAGGCCTCTTTGGATGAATGACTCGAGGACCGGCATCTCCGTGGTCGCCAGGACCCCCTCCTCATCAGCGATGAATTGCAGGCCTCGCCGCTTGGCTGGCGAGGTATAAGTGCAGGGTCCTAGATTCGAAACTTCGAATTCCTTTGGTTCCGGAAGATCCATGAGCAACTCCAGCCAATCATCGAGATTCTATCGAAGTGTGCGAACAAGCGTCTGCGCGAAGACCGTCATCAGAATCAATGCAACCGGGTAAGCGGCGGCATAACTCACCACTGGAATATCGGAGTCCGTCTTCGAAGTGATCACTCCCAGCCCGGGCGTCGACGTCATTCCTCCACAGACGCCGCCTACAATCTGCAGAAGATTCATTTTGAGGCCGAACCGCCCGAGCAGGTAACCGCTCACAGTCGGCAGAAGGACGATCACCGCCGCCGCCGCCGCCAGATCCCCGCCGTACTCGCGAATCACCGGTAGCATTGTTTTTCCCGCGTTGACGCCCGCCTCGGCCAAAAAAAACACGAGACCGAATTCCATCAGCAGCATCTGCGATGCTTGCGGCATGTGTCCCTTGACAGGGCCGATCTTGCCGCAATGCCCCAGGATCAAGGCCACGAACAGCGGCCCCCCGGACATTCCGAGTGCGAAGCCGCCCCCGCCGAGATCGAAATGCACCATTCCCAGCACGACTCCGGCGATGATGCCCACGCCTACCGATATCAGGTCCGTCTCAAAGGCTGTGCGCTCCCGATGGCCCGCGTATTGGGCGAACTTCTCGATGTTGTCGGGCTCGCCCACCACACTAAGGGCGTCGCCATACTCGATCTCATCGGTCATGCGCGGAACGAACTCGAGATTGTGCCGCCTGATACGCGTTACCGTAACGCCGAACCGATGGATCGGCCGGATCGTCGCGATGGTTTTTCCCACCACCTTGGGCGAACTCGCAACCACTGTCTGCCGCTCTCGCTCGGTATCCATGTGGTAGTCGACTACTTCAACCTTCCGGCCCAGCAGATTCACCACGTCCGCCACCCGGAACTCCCGTCCCACCACCAGCACGCGCGTGCCCTCTTCCAGCGTGAAGCCGGACGGCACCGGGAGCAGGCGGTTTCCTGAAAGGTACCGCGACACCTGGCAGTTGGACTTGCCGATGAATTCAAGATCCGACAGGCGCTTGCCGATCACTGCCGGATTGGCGACCTCCACGAGAACCCGGACGATCTTGCGGCCCGGATCGTTCTGGTCCTGCAACTCCTGGCCGATCACATTCAAATCCGCCCGCAGAAGGCGCGGCAGCAACTGCACGAACAGCACGATGCCCACGACGCCGATCGGGTAAGCGATGCCGTAGCCCACCGCAATCAGCGAATTGTCCGGCAGGCGCTCCATCGCGGCGGCCAGGCCTGGCGTGCTGGTGAGGGCGCCGGCGAATATGCCCGCCGCCAAATCAACCGGGATCTCGCGCCATATGGCCATGATGCAGGTAGCTGCGGCGCCGCTGAAGATGAGAACCGCCGCGAGCTTCGCCAGCGAACCGCCCTGGCCTCGAAAGCTGCGAAAAAAAGTCGGCCCGGCCCTCAGCCCGACAATGTACACGAAGATCACGAGCCCCATCGTCCCGACGCCCTCCGGGATCCGGTAACCGAGATGCCCCACCAGCAGTGCCGTGAAGATCACCCCGGAGGAGCCGAGCGAGAGACCCAGAACACGGATCCGTCCCAGCAGCAGCCCGCTCGTCACGACGACAAAAAGAGCGAGCGTCGAATTGTTCAGTAGATTCTCAGACACACACTTATCGCCCCTCAATCGCGGCGCCAGGCTCTTCCGTATGGCTCGCGAGCTTCTTGTGATGCGTCCGCGGAGACTCCCTTATCGGGCGGGGGCCGCTGACTTCACTTCGACGCTCGCATTCCCGGAAAACTGCTCGAAGTTGGAGTTGAACATGCCGGCAAGCTTTCTGGCCTGCTCGTCAAACGCTGCTTTGTCCGGCCACGTGTCACGCGGGTTGAGCACTTCATCCGGAACACCCGGGCAGCGCTCGGGAACCTCCACCCCGAAGACCGGGTCTTTCCGCACCGGGACATCATCCAGGGCTCCGCTCAGCGCCGCGGTTACCATGGCGCGGGTATAGGCCAGCTTGATGCGGCTGCCGACGCCGAACGCTCCGCCGCTCCAGCCAGTGTTGATCAAATAAGCCTTCGTCTTGTGCCGCGCCATCTTTTCACCCAGCAGTCCCGCGTAGACATTCGGATTGAGCGCCATGAACGGCGCGCCAAAGCAGGTGCTGAAGGTCGCCTGCGGCTCGCTCACGCCGCGTTCGGTGCCGGCCACCTTGGCGGTGTAGCCCGAAAGGAAGTGGTACATCGCCTGTTCCGGACTCATCTTCGCCACCGGCGGAAGCACGCCGAATGCATCGGCGGTCAGCATCACGATCGCCGTGGGATGACCGGCCCTGCCCGTCGGATCGCAATTCGGAATGTGCGTCACCGGATACGATGCCCGCGTGTTCTCGGTGAACTCGTCGCTGTCGAGATCGATGCGCCGCGTCTCCGCATCAATCGCCACATTCTCGAGAATGGTGCCGTAGCGCCGCGTCGTCGCATAGATCTCCGGCTCCCCCTGGGGCGAAAGCCGGATCACCTTGGCGTAGCAGCCTCCCTCGAAGTTGAAGACCCCGTCATCGCTCCAGCCATGCTCGTCGTCGCCGATGAGGGTCCGGTTGGGATCCGCGGAAAGAGTGGTCTTGCCCGTCCCGGAAAGCCCGAAGAAGACCGCGACTTCGTCCTTGCTTCGGCCGTAGTTGGCGGAGCAGTGCATCGAAAGCACGCCCCGCTGCGGCAGAAAGTAATTCATCACCGAAAAAATCGACTTCTTCATCTCCCCCGCGTAAGCGCTGCCGCCGATAATTACTTCCTTTCGGGCGAAATTCAGAATGATGAAGGCCTCGCTGTTAGTCCCGTCCTCGGCCGGCGAAGCTTTGAAGCCCGGTGCGTCGATCACCGTGAACTCCGGCTCCATCCGCCCCAGTTTCGAACGGTCCGTCTCCTTCACGAACATATTCCGCGCGAAAATGTTGTGCCAGGCAAGCTCGTTCACCATGCGAACGGCCATGCGGTTTTGGGGATCGGCGCCGGCGTAACAATCCTGGACGAAAAGATCTTTTCCCTGAAGATAGGCGGTCAACCGCGCGCGTAGCTTCTCGTACGCCTGCTGGTCGAACTCGCGGTTCACCTTGCCCCACCACACCTTTTCCTGGCTGGTGTTCTCACGGACAATGAAGCGGTCATCCGGAGACCGTCCAGTGTACTGTCCCGTGCGCACCACCAGCGGACCCAGATGCGCCAGAAGCCCTTCATGGTGCTGAAGCGCCTGTTCGTACAGTGCGGCTGTCGAAAGATTCCACCAGACCGAGCTGACGTTCCGGATGCCGTGGCTTTCGAGACTGCGCATGTCGCTCTGTCTTCCTTGGTCCTGCATATGATTGTAGGGTTAGTCCTCGTAAAATCCTTTCTCATGCTAGCAAAGGTAGGAACGCGATTCCGTCACACGCCGGTTAACGAGTACCGCTGGCGCGGGACAGGCATCCGAGGCGATCCTGGGAGAATGAGGCTCGGAACCAGGTTTCTCATCGCCGCCTCCATCGGACTGCTGAGCTGCTCCAGTTCGCCGCCTCAGCCGGCCGATGAAGCTGCACTACGCGCCGCCTTCGCGAATGCAAGTGGCGAGATCATGCTGCCGGCTGGCCGGATCCTGATTGATCGTCCACTCGAGATACGGCCCGGCGCATCGGGCGTGACCATCCGCGGCCATGCCGGCGGTTCTCTCATCCAGTTCGGCGAGCACTTCTCGGGCAAGGCGGCGATCCTCGCCCGCGATGCTTCGAATCTTCGCTTCAGCGGCTTCGCGATCGACGGCAATCGTGGATCGCCCCGCCCGACACCCGTCTACCTGCCGCCGAGTGACGTGACATTCGCCGACTTCTACCAAAACAACGGCATTGTGGCGCTCAACACCACGGGACTCGTTATCGAAGAGCTCGACCTGTCGCGGATCTCCGGCTTCCCCATCCTCGTCTCCGCTTCTCGCGACGTCCTCATCGATTCGGTCCGCGTCTCCGATTCCGGCTCGCTCAACTCGATCGGCCGGAATAACACCTCCGGCGGGATCCTGATCGAGGAGGGCGTCCAGCGCTTCACGGTTCGGCGCTGCGTCCTCGAGCGTGTCGCCGGCAATGCCATCTGGACTCACTCGAATTACCACTCGCCTCGTAACTCAGATGGTGTTATCTCCGCAAACAGAATTACCGGCGTCGCTCGGGATGCGATTCAGGTAGGACACGCCACCCGCGTTAGCGTCCGGCGCAACCGCGGCGCCCGGATCGGATTTCCCATCGAGCACGTCGACCGGGAAGGGCAGGGAAATCCGGTCGCCGTGGACTCGGCCGGCGATGTCGACCTCTCCGAGTACTCCGACAATCACTTCCGGGACGTCAACGGGCATTGCATCGATCTCGATGGCTTCCATCACGGCCAGGTCCTGCG
The DNA here is from genome assembly GCA_964385765.1 of uncultured Solibacteraceae bacterium. GTDB lineage: Bacteria > Acidobacteriota > Terriglobia > Bryobacterales > Bryobacteraceae > CAWELS01. Next base: position 684 of record CAYLSS010000229.1, on the reverse strand, counting down.
GAACTCCTGCATCAACCTCGGTCCCGACTCCGATTACCCGCTATCCACTTTTGGCGCGATCTTTAACAACACCAACATCGACATGACTTCCGCCGGCGTTGTCATGGCCGAAAACGTCTTTCATGGATTCGCCTACGGCGGTATCTATGCGATGGGGTTAGGGCACCGTATTATCAATAATTACTTACTCGACATCAACCGAGCCCGCTGTACCGGCGATCCAAGCCGCAACCGCTGCCAGTACGCCCCGGAGGAGCCCGGAGCCCTGCGTTCTGGCGTCTTTTTGACCCGCAGCGGCGCGAGGCCCGCCGAGACACGCGGGAACCTGGTCCAGGACAACGTAGTGGTCGGGTACGGGATGGACCGCTGGTGCGCCGAAGTCGGACCCGGCGTCGACGCCGAGGCAAACGTCTTCAAGGAAAATAAGTGCTTCTCTCTCGAAGGTGAAGCAGGCAAGGCCGGCGCGCGGCCTTAGTCAAAAAGTCCTGGAACTTACCTGCGGGCGGGCCTTCTTATCCCTCTGCGGAGGACCCTCGAGGAAGGCCAGAAACTCGGTGGGTTCGCGCGTAAGTCCGGGGAACGTGGCCAGGACGTTCTCCGACCCGTCGAGGATCGCGTAGTAGGGAATTGCAATGGTCGCGAACTTACTCTCCTGCAGGGCCTGGTTCTGTTCGGAGACCTCGT